>JAFZJK010000128.1 GCA_017553965.1 Lachnospiraceae bacterium
GGATACACTAAGCTTTAGCATCCTTAATTACTGCATAATCCTCAGGGGAGTTGCAGTTTAAAAGTTCATTTGGGTCACCATGAAAATCGTAGTACTGGCAATCAAGCCTTTCCAAGAGGGCTCTGACTGCCAGTTTTTTTTCATCCAGTAGCTCTTTTAGAATGTCTGTGGAACCGGTTCTGTAAACAGCAATAAGCGGCTCATCCTTGCCGTTATGAGACAGAACTGTTGCGTCAGTGTTTCCGGAAAAATGCATTCGTAGAAGACAATCCAGCGTTTTTTGTGATATAAGCGGAATATCTACGCTGATCACAAGGGCATTACTGCAAGTACATTCCAGAAAGCAGGAATAGAGACCTCCCAGAGGACCCATGTCAGGTATTACATCCATTACATGGTGAGTATATGGAATAGGAGAAGATTTACCTGAAACATAGACCCTGCTGGCGCCAAGGTCTCGTAGCTTTTCTGTCTGTATCTGAAGGAAGGACTTTCCGTCTAAAATGATCTCAGACTTGTCCGTTCCCATTCTTTTACTTTTTCCCCCAGCTAAAACAATCCCATCAAACTCATTCATTTAAAATCTCAATCCTCACTACATTCTTCACCTGGCGCTTTGAATCGCTGTCACCGAAAACGTAAAGTCTTGCACTGATACTACCGTCGTCTTCCTGTTGTTTTGCAAGATAGGCCCTGCCTTCTTCGTTTATTTCGTCAGAAGAAATCTCGGCGGCATATTCATCTGACGATACTACCCTGACTTTTGTAAATTCTGAGCCGCCAAGTCCGGACTTTAAAACAGCATCCTTTAGTGATATTCCGGTTTCATCTACGTCTTTTTCCTGGCCTTTTGCGTTTATGGTGACGCCCTTTACAGGAACAAGGCTACTACCGAATGGATCGATGAGAACTGTTTTATCCCCGGATACAACGGCAAGATTTCCTTCCGGCGCATCGTTTCTCGACCTCAAATAGAATATAGATGCAATGCAGGTGATAAATAATAAAACGATGACGATGATGATACTGTTTTTCTTCATGATGTCTCCTTGTTTCTGTATGATATTTTCTCCTGAGCCTGCCTTAATCCAATGACAGGATGGAGTCTTTCAACGAGCTTCTCTCCCAAAAGCCCGCAGACAGAACCGCTTGTGGCAGCCACGATAGTATACACAAAAAGAACGATTCCTCTTAAGTTAAACACGATGAAATTTGCTGTGAGACAGGCTGTGACAGAAGCGAGTATGGATGCTATCAGGATTCCGTTTTCCCGGCGCTCGGATAGTTTTTCTGCTAAAAAGAAAACCAGATCGATCACAATTCCCGGAAGGATGTAGCCTATTGGTGCAAGGGCGCCCATACTGCCGGTCATTCCGAAACACAAAGCAAGAAGGCTCTGTACAACACCCATTACAGTGGCGCATAAAGGAAAGGGCATAAGTGCAGCTGCTATAACTAAAAACATAAGGGAAAAGCTGGTGGCGATGCCGCCCGGAATGTGAAGAAATTCGGTTATGAAATTTGCTGCGGGTGATATAAGCTTTTTGGCAAACAAACCAAGATCGCAGCATAAAGCCATGAAAATAAGGCTTCTGAGATCTGTCTTTTTCATTATGTACTCCTTTTCAATAAGGAAGGCGCTTCTGTTTCCATGTGCACCCCGGCGGACCAGGCGGTTCGCGTCTTGAAAGCCATGAAGTCTGGCACTTTTTAGGCTTAAAAGCTCGGAGATTTTCATAATCAGATTATAGCATACTAAATTGTTAAGAATCTATTAAATACGTCAGAACACACATTATTTTTGTGTGAAATGGTATGATTATATTGGTGGGTTATTGATATGACAAATATGTCTAAAAGGAGAAGGTAAATGGTCAAAAAAGTTCAGTCCACATGCAATTTTTGCGCCATCGACTGCAACCTGGATTTCTATGTGGAAGATGGCAGGATCATCAAGACAGTTCCAACGAAAGGATATCCCGTTAATGACGGGTTTTCCTGCATCAAAGGCTTATCCCTGAGTAAACAGCAGACAACAGTTAAGCCAAATGCGCTTCCCAAGATCAGACAGGATGACGGGAGCTTTAAAGAGGTGTCCTGGGATGAAGGCTTTAAACATGTAGCTTCAAAGTTAAAAGAGCTGCAGGAAAAATATGGCAGAGAGAGCGTAGCCGGTATCAGTACCGGTCAGTTGACGTTGGAAGAGTTTGCAATTTTCGGCCATGTAATGAGAAATTTTCTTCAGACAAATGTAGATGGTAATACACGTCTGTGCATGGCTTCAGCAGCCGTCGCCCACAAGGGGACACTTGGCTATGACGCGCCCGGATATACTCTTAACGACTTTGAACTTTCTGACACGATAATATTCATAGGAGCAAACCCTGTCGTAGCGCATCCTATCATATGGCAGAGAGTAAGAAACAACAAGATAGATGGCATGAAAGTAATCGTCATTGATCCGAGAAAATCAGAGACGGCAAGAAACGCTGACTATCACTATCCGCTGAAGTGGAGAAGTGATTTAACCCTCATGTACACCCTTGCAAATCTGATAATTGAAAAAGACTATGTGGATCACGATTTCGTTGATAACCATACCGAGGGATACGAGGGCTTTGCTGAGTTTGTAAAGGCCTTTACGCTTGAGAGAGGAAGTGAGGCAACAGGTCTTTCAAAAGAGCAGATTTTAGAACTGCTTGAGCTTATACATAATGGAAAAGCAGTTTCCTTCTGGTGGACAATGGGCGTGAATCAGGGATATGAGGCTGTAAGGACTGCCCAGTCCATCATGAATCTGGCCTTTCTTACCGGAAATGTAGGAAAGCCCGGTACAGGCGGCAACTCCATAACAGGCCAGTGCAATGCCATGGGTTCAAGACTCTTTTCCAATACCACATGTCTGTTTGCTGGCGGTGATTTTGCTGACGAGGACGAAAGAAAGAGAATTGCTGACATCGTAGGAATAACCCCGGACCTTATAGCCAAAAAGCCGACGATTCCATATAACAAGATCATTGAGGGCATCAATGCCGGAGAGATAAAGGGACTTTGGATTCTCTGTACCAACCCGAGGCACAGCTGGACCAACAATGAGACCTTCGCCGAGGCTGCTAAAAAGCTTGAGCTGTTTGTGGTTCAGGACATTTATGACACCATTGAGAGCGCTGAGGACTGTACGGTTTATTTCCCTGTGGTTCCCGGAATCAAAAAAGAAGGAACCTACATCAACATGGAGAGACGTCTGTCCGCAATGCGCAAGGTGCTGGATAGAGGGGAGAACGAAATCTCCGATTATGAGTGTATCCTTGGAGTAGCCAAAGCCCTTGGCATGGGCGATGCAATTGCAAAATGGGAAAACCCGAGACAGTGCTTTGATCTTCTCAGGGAATGTTCAAGAGGAAAGGGGTGTGACTTTACCGGAATCCACTGGGATGACCTGACGGATTCACACGGAATTCAGTGGCCATATCCTGAAGGCAGGGAAAAAGAGCTTTCGGAGGAGCAGAGAAGACTTTATGCAGACGGCAAGTTCTTTACCCCGTCAGGAAAAGCACAGTTCATTTACGAAGAACCTTTAGAAAATCCGATTCCTGTGACTGACGAGTTCCCGCTGGTATTCAACACCGGAAGAGGTTCGGTCGGACAGTGGCACACTCAGAGCAGGACAAAGGAAGTAAAGTTTGTTGAGGATGTCTCATTAAAGAGAGCATATCTCTACATGAATACAAAGCTTGCAGCAGAAAACGATATCAGGGACATGGATGAGATAAGGGTATTTTCATCCAATGGTCAGAATGCTGTCTTTGCTGTCAAGGTAACCGATAACGTTCAGTATGGCGAACTTTATGCGCCTATCCACTACATTGAGTGTAATGCGCTGACGCCGTCAAGTTATGACAAATACTCCAGGGAGCCTAACTACAAGGGCGGAACCTGCAGGTTTGAAAAGATCGCAAAGGAGGGCTGATGAATGTATAGAATAAAGATCGATCGTGATAAATGCATTGGATGCCTTACCTGCGTTACTGCCTGCGTGGTAAGCCATGAGACAGAGAGCGGCGATGCCAGAAACAGAGTGGTGATCGATTCCGAGACCACGCCTGCGCCTATTTTCTGCAGGCACTGCAACAAGCCTGAATGCACCTACACCTGCATGACAGGAGCTATGCACAAAAACCCTGAGACGGGGTTCGTTGAGTATGACAAGAACCAGTGTGCAAGCTGTTACATGTGCATCATGTCCTGTCCTTATGGAATCCTTAAGTATGACAGTATTCACCAGAAGGAAATCATGAAGTGCAACATGTGCGTTCACAGAAGCGAGGACGGCAAAACTCCGATGCCTATGTGTGTTGAGAAATGTCCTATGCACGCAATAACTCTTGAGGAGGTGAAGGAATGAGATACGTAATTATTGGATCATCTGCCGCAGGAATTAATGCAATAAGAGAGTTGCGAAAGATAGACGAAAAGGGTGAAGTAACCCTGGTATCCAAAGATGAGCACATTTATTCAAGATGCATCCTCCACCAGTATCTATGCGGGGAAAGAACTCTTGAAAGGCTCAACTTTGCAGAGAAAGATTTTGACAAAGTCTACAATGTTAACTGGATGAAGGGAAGAGAAGCTGTTTCGCTGCGCCCCAAGGAGCATACTTTAGTTCTTGATGGAAATGAAGAAATTCAGTACGACAAGCTCCTTATCGCCACAGGATCCCACACCTTCATACCGCCCATCAAAGGTCTTTCCGAAGCGGACAATTATATTGGTTTCAGGAACATAGATGATATAGAGGTGTTAAAAGAGGTACCAAAGACCGCAAAGAATATCGTTGTTCTTGGTTCAGGACTCATAGGCATAGACTGTGCTACTGGCTATCTTCATATGGGCGTGAAGGTTACGCTGGTTGATTTTGCCGGGTGGCTTCTTAACAGACAGCTGGATGAGAGAGCTGCAAAGACATATATTGATGCCTTTAAGGAAAATGGAGTTGACCAGTACTATGGCGTAGGAGTTAATGAAGTCCATGTCAAAGACGGCAAGATCTACGAGATAGAACTCAGTGATGGAACTGTTCTTCCGTGTGACTATTTCATTGTAACGGCAGGTGTGCGCTCAAATGTAGAATTCCTGCAGGATTCGGGACTGGAACTCTCAAAGTTCGGCCTTGTCTACGATGAGACAGGAAGGACATCCGATCCTGATGTATACGGCGCGGGAGATGTTTCAGGCACAAGCCCAATCTGGCCCGTTGCAGTAAAAGAAGGAATGGTGGCAGCTGCAAATATGGCAGGAAAGAAAGAGAAGATGGCTGACTTTTTTGCAAGCAAATCAACCATGAGTTTTTTGGGTATACATACAATGTCCCTTGGAACTGTAACACCGCCTGACGACACCTACAGGGTAGACGTCTACGACAAGGACGGGGTTTACAAGAAGGTTGTTTCGAAGGATGGAATAATTGTGGGAGCTCTTTTGCAGGGAGATCTTGCATACGGCGGCGTGCTTCAGCAGATGATCGCCAGAAAGATAGACGTAAGGAAGGTCAAAAAGCCACTGTTTGAAATTGACTATTCAGACTTTTTCCATGAGAGAACAAATCTTGAATTTGCATATGACCTTTGATAAAGGAGGTGCTGATGAAGGAGAGATTAAAGAAGTTTCCGGTACCTGTTCTTCCGACCTTTGTGGGAACACTGACCCTTGGGAATGTGTATGGAGGTATGGGCTATACCTGGTTTCGGGTGCTGATCATGATCTGCGCTACAGTCATTGTCCTTGCCTATATCTTTAAGATAATACTATGTTCATCAACATGCATGGAGGAGTACAAGCAGACGGTTCCGTCAAGTCTTTATGCTGGTTTTACCATGTGCCTGATGATCCTTGGCAGTTTCTATTTCGAAAAGGGAATGGCATTCGGAAAGTGGATCTGGCTCATTGCCATTATTATCCATGCAGCTCACATCTGTATTTTCACCGCAAGGAACGTGATACTCAAAAGAGATGTGAATACCACAGTGCCCAGCTGGTTTGTGACATATAACGGTATCATGGTTGCCTGTGTTACAGGTGCTGCCATGAACATGACAGGGCTCTTAAAGGTTATAACGGTTTACGGCATTATCATTTACCTGTTCCTTATCCCTGTCATGATAGTAAGGCTCATAAAGGTTCCTGTGAAACCACAGGTTTATCACACCATGCCGGTTGTGCTGGCGCCCTGCAGCCTCTGCGTTGTGAGCCTTTTAAATGTATATGAATCACCTAATCAGCCACTTTTGTATTTCTTGTATTTCTGCGTTTTGGCATCACTGTTATTCATCATCATCAAGCTTCCGGATTTCTTTTCGTTTGATTTTACTCCGGGATTTGCGGGGCTTACTTTCCCGATGGCAATAGGTACAGTGGCAACAAATAAGATGGCAGCGTACTTAAACGGACATGGAAATGAAAGCGCAGGCTTTGCACTTACTCAGTTGTCGGGACTGCAGATATTCCTGACATCTATGCTGGTTGGTTATGTACTTCTGAATTTCTCAAGGATGCTCCTTGGGAAAGGTAAAAGGCCTTAAGGCTATACATAAAAACTTTTAGGAGGGTTTCTTATGGGCTATGTACTTGGAAAGGAGGGCTTTTCTGATCTTGTCAGTGCCCTTCTTAAGGACTACCGGATCTTTGCTCCGGTCCTCAAAAAAGGTGCAGGGAGATTTACTGATGTTGACTGTGTTATCTATGACGAGATCAGCGATGCATCAGAGATTGAGCTGGAGAAAAAATCAGACTATGCATCAAAGGAGTTTCTTTTACCTCTTTCAGAGACTCTTTTGTACTTCACTGAAGAAGAAGTAAAGGAGGCGGATCTTTGTGATAAGCCGGTGTTGATTTTTGGAAGGAGCTGTGATCTCAACGGCCTTAAGCGTCTTGACCAGATATATCTTGAAAACGGTCTGGCAAAAGACCCGTTCTATAAAAGACGCCGGGATCTCATTAAGACAGTGCTCATTGGCTGCGGCAAGTCCTTCGATAACTGCTTCTGCGTTTCCATGGATTCCAATAAGTATGAAGAGGGATACGCTTTTTCTGTTGACCTCATTGATGGTGAGATTCATTCAAATGTGCTTGATAAGAATTTTGAAGGATTCTTCAAGGCTGCCTCAGGTATAAAGGAATCAGATGTAACACCGAGGTTTGTAACCGAAAACGACGTCAAGGTTGAAATCCCGGATGAGATACCGGGCAGGATTATAACCGACGAACTGTGGGATGAGTACACTACAAGGTGTATCAACTGCGGAAGATGTAACTTCGTCTGCCCTACCTGCACATGTTACACGATGCAGGATGTCTTTTATTCAGACAATGGAAGAGTTGGTGAGAGAAGAAGAGTAGCTGCCTCCTGTATGGTGGACGGATACACGGATGTTGCAGGTGGCGGACAGTACAGAAGAAAGAACGGAGAGAGGATGAGATTTAAAGTCCTGCACAAGATTTCGGATTTCAAGAAGAGGTTCGGTTATCAGATGTGCGTGGGCTGCGGAAGGTGCGATGATATCTGCCCTGAGTACATATCTTTTTCCAATATCATAAACAAGGTAAACGACGCGGTTAAAAAGGAGGTGAACTCATGAATACTATGAATCCATATCTTCCTTTTGCCTCTGAAATACTTGATGTTATAAAGCATACCGGAAAGGAATACACCTTTAGAATGGCTTTTAAAGGTGAGGTTAAACCTGGACAGTTCTTTGAGGTTTCGATTCCCAAATATGGCGAAGCACCTATCTCTGTAAGCGGCATTGGCGATGGCTTTGTGGATCTGACTATCAGAAAAGTCGGAAGGGTCACAAACGAAGTATTTGAGAGATATAAGGGTCAGAATCTTCTGCTACGTGGACCTTATGGCAATGGATTTGACGTTGATCTGTATAAAGACGGAGAAGTTGTGGTTGTTGCGGGAGGAACCGGAGTATCTCCTGTAAGGGGTGTTATTCAGGCACTTAGCGAGATGCCTGATGCTCAGGATAAATATGTTATTGCAGGATTCAGATCCCCTGATGATATGCTCTTTAGGGATGACCTGAAGGCTTGGGATGAGAAGTTAAAACTCACACTTACCGTTGACGGAGCACCAGAAGGGTATACGGGAAACATAGGACTTGTAACAAAATATATCGAGGGACTGCCTCTTAAGGATCCTGCAAATGCCAAAGCTGTAGTGGTTGGACCACCTCCTATGATGAAGTTTACTATAATCGAGCTTCAGAAAAAGGGTTTTAAAGATTCCAATATTACAGTGTCCCATGAGCGCAAGATGTGTTGCGGCCTTGGAAAATGCGGGCACTGCAGGGTTAATGACACCTATATCTGTCTTGACGGACCGGTGTTCAACTACGAGTTTGCCAAGAACTTTGTGGACTGAAGAAGGAGGTAGTAGATGGCTAATCTTGATATCAATGTAGGTAAACTTAAGAAAAATGCTTTCCGCTACTCCAAAGTCCGCGGAGAGACTGCATCCAGAATAAGAATTCCCGGAGGTGTCATTGATGCAAAATCAATGGGCAAAGTTGTTGAGATTGCGGAAAAATACGGCACTGGTGTTATCAACATAACAAACAGACAGGGAATAGAAATTCCCGGCATCAAGCTGACAGATGTCGATAAGGTAAATGCTGAAGTTCAGGAAATAATTGATTCTCTGAGAATTAACCAGCCTGAAAAAGGAAAGGGATATCCTTCATCCGGAACAAGAAACGTTATCGCGTGCCCGGGAGCAAGACTATGTCCCTTTGGCTGTTATGACACCACTGCATTTGCCCAGAAGATGGAGAACAATATCTATCCCAATGACAGGCACGTTAAGATAGCTTTTACAGGATGTTCCAATGACTGCGCCAAAGTACGGATGGCGGATTTTGGTATCATCGGAATGACAGAACCTCAGTATGACAAAGACAGATGCGTAGCCTGTGGAGCCTGTGTCAATTACTGCAAGAGACGTTCTGTCGGAGCTCTTGAGCTTGTAAACGGCAAGGTTGTAAGAGATACAGCTAAGTGCATCGGATGCGGTGTCTGCGTGGCATACTGCCCTACCAGAGCCTGGACCAGAAGCAGGGAGCATTATTTCAGACTCGTGCTTTTGGGGCGTACCGGAAAAAAGAACCCCAGACTTGCCGAGGATTTCATCAAGTGGGCAGACGAAGAAAGTATACTAAAGATGGTAAAGAATACTTATGCCTACATTGAAGAATACATAGATCCCGATGCTGTTGAGCACAAGGAGCATATCGGCTATATTGTGGATAGAACAGGTTTTGAGGAGTTTAAGAAATGGCTTTTTGAAGGAGTGGAACTTGGCCCTAAAGCTGAAGTAAATCAGAGGATTTACTGGGGCGGAAAACATTACGACAAGTATGGCGGTTAAGATATTATGGTAAAGAGGTTACTGGTAGTAGTATCTGCTATTATGGTTGCAGCCACAATTATTTGTGGCTGCACATCTTTTAACGGAAGTCAAAAAGAGACAATTACATATGAAAGGGTTGTTGCGCTGTCGAAGTCTGTGAGTGAGATGTGGCTCCTGGCAGGAGGAAGTCTTGTGGGAGCAACTGAAGATGCCCTGGAACTGGAGGGAATGACGGACGGTGCCCAAATCATAGGTACAGTGTCCAAGCCAAACGTTGAAACGGTTGTATCTCTTAAGCCTGACGCAGTAATGATGACTCTTGACCTGCCATCACATAAGAAGTTCAAAGAAGAACTGGACGGCCTTGGGATCAACGTAGTTACTGTGGATATAGAATCCTTTCAGGACTACGATGAAACAATGAGGGAATTCACAACCATAACCGGTCGGGATGATCTTTATAAAAAGAATGTTACAGAGGTCAAAGAACGGATTGATGCTATACTTAAAGAGTATGATGCAGGTAAAAACTCGGACAAAACATATCTTTTCCTGAGAGTTTCAGCCACCAAGAACAAAGCTATGAAAGACGACTATTTTGGCTGCGAAATAATTGATTCTTTTGGTATTCAGAATATTGCTTACGATAACAGTTCTCTTGATGAGCTGAGTCTTGAGGCGATAACGATATCTGATCCTGACTATATTTTTATTATCTATCAGGGAAAAGAAAAGGAGGCTATGAGCGTATTGGAGGAAGAATTTACTTCTAAAGATGTGTGGAAAAAGCTTACAGCTGTTACAAAGAATCAGGTACACATGCTTCCAAAGGATCTTTTCCAATATAAACCGAATGCAAGATGGGATGAGGCATACAGGTACATATATGAAATCCTCAAATGAAAAAATATGGATGATCACAGGATTATTGCTGCTGATAGCCTGCAGCCTGTTTGGTGTGCTTGCAGGGAATTCATCTGTTGGAACAAAAGACCTTTTATCAGTCCTTTTGGGAAGTACTCAAAGTGACACGGCTACATCGATAATACTGTTTGATATAAGAATTCCAAGGATTTGTGCAGCAATCATCTGCGGAGCTGCGCTTGCTCTATCCGGACTACTAATGCAGGAAGCATTGTCAAATCCATTGGCTTCTCCAAGCATTATGGGAGTTAATAACGGAGCCGGATTTTTTGTGCTCTTATCGGTAGTAATATTTGGACATTCTTTACCTGCGAGAACACTAATGGCCTTTTTAGGTGCCATTGCATCGGCGGGACTGGTATTTGTTATGTCCAGACTGGCAGGAAGCTCTAAGAATATATTGATTCTGTCAGGTGTAGCGGTTTCAGCTCTCATGAGTGCCGGGATTAATTTCTGCATAACAGTCTGGCCTGATACAGTTTATGACAAGACTGCATTTCAGATTGGATCCCTGCAGGGAATACAGGCAGGTCCGCTTGTTGTAACAATAGTGGTGGTTCTGATAACACTGTTTTTTTTGCTGATGATCTCACCTAAGATTGAACTGTTTGCGCTGGGAGATGAAGTGGCGTTCGGGGTGGGACTTCCGGTAAGGACATATAGATTCATGACCATCATGGCGGCGGTGATTCTTGCCGCTACTGTTGTAAGTATATGTGGGCTCATCAGTTTTGTTGGTCTGATAGTACCAAATGCAATCAAAAGAATAGATATTTCATCCTTCAAAAGCAGGATGATTCTAACCATGATATGGGGGAGTAATCTTCTTCTGTTTGGGGATCTTTTGGCAAAAAATATTTCATATCCCTATGAACTCCCTGTGGGTATGCTGATCTCTCTGATCGGAGCGCCATTTTTCATAATTCTTCTTGCGAAAAGACATA
>JAFZJK010000129.1 GCA_017553965.1 Lachnospiraceae bacterium
ACAAAATTACCGCATAGAAAAGCTAAATAATATAAATTAAGGGCTCCGGTTTTCCGGAGCCCTTTTTGTGATACTTGGACCGATCATTCTGTGGTGTGGCTTGGCATATCCATTATTATCTCGGTACCTGCACCAAGTACTGTCTCGGGAAGTTTTCCGTTCCAGTTCTGATAATAATAGTATTTCTCAAGTCCGGGATATTTGCTCATCTGCTCACCGATATTTGACAGGATGGCGGCTTCTTTCTTGCCTGCATACTCAGCTGCATCTGCACCGATCTGCTGTACCTCTGCATCTGCTTTTGCTGCCAGCACTGCGGAATCTGCATTTGCCTGTGCCTGGATAACCTGTCTCTCTGCTGCGGCATTGGCTTCGATGATCGCCTGCTCCTGCTCTGTCTGTGCACGGAGCTTATTCTGCTCTGCAACCTGTTTTGCTTCAACCGCATTTGTGAATGCATCGGTGAAATCAATATTTGCAAGGGAGGTAGATACCACTTCGATATTGTAAGGGGTAAGACTTTCTTTCAATACTTCTTCGATCTGTGCTGAGAGGGTACCTCTTTGCTCTACCAGCTTCTCTGCATTGTATTTTGCGGTTACGCCTTTAACAGCTTCCTGGATCTTGGGATCCATCACAGTCTCAAGATATCCTGCACCTATGGTACGATAGATTGTCTGTGCATTGTCCTTGCTGATCCTGTAGTTAACGGAATACTTTACGGTTACTTCCTGGATATCCGATGAGAAACATGAAAGCTCTGAAGTATAGATCTGAGTTCTGTTGTCCATATTTACCACTGACTTCCAAGGAGCTATCATATGTATACCGGAATCAAGGGTATAATCTTCAACCTTACCGAAGGTAACCACCACGCCCGTATTTCCGGTCGGAACCTGTCTGATACAGGATATTATCGTACATACAGAAACGATAAAAACGGAAAGGATTATGCGGGCCCTCTTTGTGATGTAAGGTGCACCGTCTTTTCCTTTGGTGCCGCCGGCAAATAATACACCGATTCCCACAATTAGTCCTAAAACAAAGATTAACATAAAACCAACTCCTTCTGCACACCCTGTGTGCGATGCTATGTATTTGTTACGAGTATTAGGATATCACCGGTTTTCTTTGGAATAAAGGGATGTGGGAGCAGAATAATCTCTTATAATTGCAGACGCGGTGCAAAATGTATTTCAGAATTACCAAAGGCTATTTCGCCAAATAAGCTCTGTTTTATAACTATATTTTATGGTATATATTTAATATAATACAGAGTTAAGGGACACATTATAAAACGAACTTGGAGACGGATCTATGAAAAAAGCTTTGACAATTTTTATCCTGATTATTGCGATCATGACAACCGGTTGTACAAAAAAAGCTGATGTTGATGCCCCGACAGATGGGATCACCGATGTGCAACCTACGGAAGGTATATCCAAACAAGCTACGGATAATCCCGAAGAAACTCACGAAATAACCCCTACCGAACTACCGACCGAAGAAACCGGCGAATATTGGGAAGACGAGCTCTATTATAACAATGGAAACATCGTTGCTCCCTGGGTGGACAGTGCACTAAAAGAAAACCTTACAGGGGATATTACTCTTTCCGCTAAAGAGGATTTCCACCTTTATGTAAATTATGACTGGTTAAAAAATACGGAGATCCCTGCAGGAAATATGCGCCGGACGTTTTTTGATGAAGCGTCCGAACAGGTTGATGAAAATGAACTGGCTCTGATATCCGATGAAAGTATAGAAGGACATGATGCCAAACTGGTCCGTGACCTGTATTCGGCTATAGTTGATTGGGATGAAAGAAATGCACGCGGCATAGAACCGTTAGTCCAAATGATCGAAGAAATAGAGGCAATTGAGACGCTTGATCAATTAACCGACATGCTTTGTGACAGTGAAAAAGGAAGGTTCCTGCCCAAACTGATCGATATATATATAAGTCCTGCCTTATCCGACTCTTCAAAATATATTGTGACCGTTGCAGCAATGGAACATGTGTCTCCGATCGGTATCCGTTTTAATGGTAATTATGTCGCTACAGAAAAAAAATTTTTTGCCAGAATGATGGAACGTGCAGGTTACTCTACAATAGATGCAGCACAAATGTATGATTCGGCTATAAATAGGATCTGGGGTTCTCTTAGCTGGAATCCTTATGGTTATGAGGCTGCTGCAGAAGCTGATTTTACCGTGAAAAATACGGTTACGGTTTCAAGGGAAAGATTGCAGTCTATCACAAAGAATTATCCTATGATGCGTATACTAGAAAGCCAGGGTTGCGGAGATTTAGAAGAATATCAGGTTTATAACCTTGAAGTAGTTAAAAACCTGGATAAAATATATACTCCGGAGAATCTCAGATTTCTTAAAAAATATATGATAGTAGAGTGCGTTATGTCTATGTCACCATTCCTTGATCAGGAGACATTGGGATATATCAGTGATTATACAGAGGAAATCTTCGGAGCATCGGCAAATTATTATGACAAAACTTTTGCGCTGATAAGAGTAGAAAATTATCTGGATGGACCTTTAAGCAATATTTATCTTCAAAAGTATGACGTAGCCGGGCTTAAGGAACGTATAATGAAACTGAGCGAGCAGGTGATTGATGAATATAAAGTGATGCTTAGTGCGGAAGACTGGCTCTCCGAAGAAATGAGAGCATATGCCATCGAAAAGCTTGATACTGTAAAGATCCTGGCAATCTGTCCGGAAGAAACCACTGATTATTCCGATTTAGATCTGGACGGTCTTTCCTACTTTGATGCCATAAAAACGATTTTGGATTATTATAATGAAAATCGTATATCACAGCTTGGAAAACCTGTTGATGAATACAAATGGGTGGGGAGTGTACTGGATACAAATGCTTTCTATAATCTACAGAATAACTCTATATGTATACCTTTAGGAATACTTGCCGGGGAATTTTACTATGAAGGTATCTCGGACGAGGAGCTTTATGCAACTATAGGCACGATCATCGGTCACGAGCTTTCTCATGCATTTGATACCAAGGGTGCACTGTATGATAAAAACGGAGATTATAAAGACTGGTGGGTCAAGGAAGACTATAGCGCTTTTCAAAAAAGAGCAGATAGACTTGTTAAGTATTTTAACCATATGACCGGATTTTGGGGCGGGGCTGTAAACGGACAGCTGGTCAGCGGAGAAGCTATCGCAGATATAGCGGGAATGAAAGTAATTCTGCAGCTGGCAGAGAAGAAAGAGAATTTTGATTACGAAAAATTCTTTATAACCTATGCAAAACATTGGCGATCGCTCAGTACAGAAGCATATGAGCGGTATTGCCTTTCAACAGATCCCCATCCCTTAGACTATCTGAGGACGAATGCCGTACTTCAGCAATTTGATATTTTCTTTGAGACCTTTGATATACATGAGGGAGATAATATGTATCTGGCTCCTAAATCGAGAGTGAGTGTATGGTAATGGCTGATTATTATAGTATTGTAATACCTTTTATGCATAGAGGGCTTCGGAAAACCGAGGCCCTTTAAATTTCAATTTCCTTGACTTAGTATAGAGATAGCCTTATTATTTATATATGGCATAGTATATAAAATAACCATTCAAAGGAAGAATGCGTTCCTTCTTAAAAAATTGGAACAGTAATACCTTAGTTAAAGAGGAGGATAATAATATGGAAAACAAGAAAAAAGGAAATAACTGGACTGCATACTGTGACCCTGATAAAAACAGATATTTTGCAGAGATATTGTATATCAGCCGTGAGGGGATGGAGGATTACAATTATGAGATAACGCAGGAAATCTACGACAAACTGGGGACATTTGATGACGATCATGAAAATATAGAACTGATCAAGACAGGGGAGCGGACATATTCTTTTGAAAATACCATGTACGGTACTTTAGGACCGGAACGTCTCGTATGGGATGAGGAAGCCAATGAAGCAATGAAGGACTGTGTTAATAAGATCGACCCTAAAGGCTGATACTTTAAGAAAGGGCGAATGAAAGGAGATTTACAATGTCAAAATACGGTGAAGAAGCAAAAAAACTGCACAGGGAAGGAAACAGATGCTCAGCTTCCGTTTATAAGGCTTTCGAAGATGTAAACATAAACGGAGACAATAACATACCTGCACCCAGAAGTGAAGACGGAAAATGCGGTACCGTCCTTGCTGCAGAGAAACTGATAAGAGAGATGGGTTTGGGCGATCCGGCTGATTTTGATAATGAGTTTATGAGAGTATACGGATCGTTACAATGTGCCGAACTTCTGAAAATGCACGGAAGAAGATGCAATGAATTTGTTGGATTCAGTGCGGAGTTGGTAGAAAAGATGCTTGCGGCCAAAAAAGGAGAAAGCTGATCTTATGAAGAATTGCGGAACACAGACTATAGAAACAAATAGATTGATCTTACGGAGACTTAAGGAGTCAGACGCAGATGCCATGTTTAAAAACTGGACCTCCGATCCTGAGGTAACCACGTTTTTGACCTGGCCAACACACAAAAGTGTGGATGTCACGAAATA
>JAFZJK010000130.1 GCA_017553965.1 Lachnospiraceae bacterium
GGGCTTACATACGGTATTGAAAATCCATCCTACGAAAAGATCGGATATGTTTATAAATCCGAAGGTGTAAGATGCAGGATGCTGAATCTGGGAAATGAAGGAATAGAAAGCGAAGCATTGTGGAAAGCAGATGTAAATGTACTCCATATTACTCCTTACCGCAGTTATCCGAGCGGTGTTACTGCATCAGCTTCCAAGAAACACGAGTATCTTAAATGGTGTAATGAGAAAAATGCCATAATAATAGAGGATGACTTTGAATCAGAGTTTTCGCCTTCGAGACGTCCCGAAGAAACGGTGTTTTACTTAAACCACGGTAAAAACGTCATATATGTTAACACTTTTACAAAAACTATAGGTTCTTTTATAAGAACAGCGTATATGGTGCTTCCGGAAAATCTGGTATCGCTTTTTAATGAGAAGATGAGTTACTGTGCTTGTACGGTACCTACTCCGGAACAGTATGTTATCTCGGAGCTTATAGACAGCGGAGAGTTCGAAAGGCATATAAACAGAGTTAGGCGTAAAAGACGTGAGTCATTGCGTGTTAACGAAATTGCAAAATAATTGTAAAATAATTGTTACAAAAAAATATTTGCCTTTTTGTAACCGATATAGTATAATATCGCAGTGTGTGACAGTCTGCCTGTGCAAAGCTTTACAGGCTATGACAGTCAGGAAAGGATGGTGTATATGGAAGGTGGCTATGATACAGGACTCGGTGAGGTAATGATATCTACCGATGTTATTGAGAAATGTGCCGGTGCGTCTGCAGTAGAGTGTTTTGGTATTGTCGGTATGGCATCTAAAAACATGCGCGACGGTCTTGCCAGACTTTTAAAGAGAGAGAACTTAAGTAACGGAGTATCCGCTAAGGTAGAAGATAACAAGATAAAGATTGACATTCATATTATTGTTTCTTACGGTGTAAATATACCTTCTGTTTGTGATAACCTTCTTGAGACAGTTAAATATAAGGTTGAGGAGTTCACAGGCCTCAGCGTTGAGAAGATAAATATATTTGTTGAAGGTGTAAGAGTAATCGATTAATTTGGAGGAACATTAAAGTGTCGTTAAAAAGCATAGATGCCGGACTCTTAAAGAAGATGTTTATTGGTGCTGCTGCGAGTCTGGAATCACAAAAAGAGGTAATAAACGAATTGAATGTTTTCCCTGTACCGGACGGTGATACAGGTACAAACATGACAATGACTATTATGTCTGCTGTAACAGAGGTAAATAACCTGGAAAATCCTACCATGGAAGAGCTTGCAAAAGCTATATCCGGTGGTTCACTCAGAGGAGCCAGAGGTAACTCGGGAGTTATACTTTCACAGTTACTCAGAGGTTTTACCAAGGTTATAAAGACCGTAGAAGTAATTGATATCGAGACTTTGGCAAATTCATTCCAGAAGGCTGTTGAGACTGCATATAAGGCAGTTATGAAGCCTAAGGAGGGTACAATCCTTACAGTTGCCAAGGGTGGTGCAGAAAAGGCTATGGAGCTTGTTGGCACCACAGATGATCTTACAGTATTTGCCGATAAGGTTATAGCTTATATGGCAGAAGTACTTGATTACACACCTGAACTGCTCCCTGTACTTAAGGAAGCAGGCGTAGTAGACTCGGGTGGACAGGGCTTGCTTGAAGTTATGAAGGGTGCTTTTGCTGTTATGTGCGGCAAGAAGCTTGAGATAAAGGCACCTCAGCCCGCTTCTCCCAAGACAACAGAGACCAAGGTTGTTAATACAGAAAATATCTCAACTTCAGACATTAAGTTCGGATACTGTACAGAGTTTATCATCCTTCTGGACAATGAGTTCACAGAACTTGATGAGACAGAGTTTAAGGCATATCTTGAGTCCATAGGTGATTCTATCGTATGTGTTGCCGATGATGAAGTGGTTAAGGTACATGTACATACAAACGATCCCGGACTTGCTATTCAGAAAGCACTTACTTTCGGACAGCTTACTAAGCTTAAGATCGACAATATGCGTGAAGAGCACAACGAAAAGCTCGGCATTGAGGCTGAGAAAGCAAGTGCGGTAAAAGCTCAGGCAGTTGCTAAACCTAAGCTTCCTCCTAAGGAGAACGGATTTATTTCAGTATCTGTCGGTGACGGTGTAAATGAGATATTTAAGGGACTTGGCGTTGATTACCTTATAGAGGGCGGTCAGACCATGAATCCCAGTACAGAGGATATGCTTAATGCCATTGAGCAAGTTAATGCAAAGAATATATTCATCCTGCCCAATAATAAGAACATAATCCTTGCCGCCGATCAGGCAAAGGCTATGACAAAGGATAAGAACATAGTTGTTATCCCTTCCAAGACCATACCTCAGGGTATTGCTGCAGTCATTAACTTTGTATCGGGCAAGTCGATAGAAGAGAATGAGGCTTCCATGAAGGAAGCTATGGATCATGTAAAGACCGGTTCTGTTACTTACGCCGTAAGAGATACCAAGATCGACGGCCTTGAGATCAAGAATGGTGACTTCATGGGTCTTGATGATCATTCTATAAAGAGTACCGGTGCTGATATCAAGCAGGTTACTGTTGATCTTATCGATACCATGGTAGAAGATGACAGCGAGCTGATAAGCATCTACTTTGGTTCGGATGCTTCCGAGGATGAGGCTAACGAGATAGCCGATCTTCTTATGGAAAAATATGATTTCCTGGATGTGGAAGTACATGCGGGTGATCAGCCGGTATACTACTATATCATTTCTGTTGAATAATTTCTTAGAGCTCTGTTTTCAGAGCTCTTTTTTTATTAAAAAATAATTAATTAGCACTCACCACTTGACAGTGCTAACAATTAGTGATATAACTTCATTAGATGATGATAAATATCGTTAGTTATATTGAAAGAAGGTGATTTCATGAATATTAATAAGTTTACACAAAAGTCCGTTGAGGCTATACAGCTTTGTGAGAAGCTGGCATATGATTATGGTAACTCTGAGGTGGATCAGGAGCATCTTGCACTTGCCCTTGTTTCTATTGATGAGAGCCTTATAGCCGGTCTTATTGAGAGGATGGGGATTGATTTTAAATCCTATAAGTCCGGTCTTGAGACCCTTCTTAATAAGAAGGTTAAAGTATCTGGAAATGTACAGGTAGGCGTCAGCAAGGTTTTAAACCAGGTGCTTACCGGTGCAGAGGATGAAGCTAAGGCTATGGGAGATGCTTATGTTTCCGTAGAGCATCTGTTCTTAAGGCTTATAAAGGAAGCTACCGGCGATTTAAA
>JAFZJK010000131.1 GCA_017553965.1 Lachnospiraceae bacterium
ATGCTGGAAGCTTTTTTATTATATACCACCCGACCGCAGCACCAAGTGCCAGCACGGCGCCGAGTTTTAGCGGGTCTACTTTTCCCGATACATTCGTCAAAAGCTTTAGTTTGAGGCAGACTAAAAGAAGCAAGGCCGGAAGTACTATCAATAAGGCTACCTTTATAACACTTCCGGAATGGAAAAGATGTTTTGCATACTTTTTTTCTGTATTCTCTTTGTTTTGGGGATAGTCTTCCGGATATGATCTGTCGATATCATGCTCGAAAAAGCTAGTGTCTCCATATACTCCAAATGCTCCTAAAGATTCTGCATCATTATGTAGATTTGAAAACTCATCGGACATTCCCGGCTCAAAAGTAACACTATGTTGTTCGGTTTTACCGGCTCCCATCTTTTCCGATTCCAGATATTCTGTAAACTCCCTTGATCCAAAACCGTCTTCCCGGCTTTTCATATACAGGGTATATACGAGAACTACAGCCTTCTGGTCATGGTAATCCAGCCTGTTCATCAAAAACTCGCATAGCTGTTCCAGCTGTTTTGAAAAGTTTCGTCCGTATCCGGTATGGTAGACAAGCATTGGATTTTTTCCTTCGTCCATCCAAATGTATTCCGGATCAATAATATAATCTCTTTCGTCAAGCATGTATTTGGAACCGAGTGACATTATATCACGTATCCCTGTAAGTATCCTTTTTACCGTATCACAACTGAGGTTTTCATGTATACACAGGTACTCCAGATTTATCAGCCCGCCGGTATCATATTCATATCTTTTTTCATGGTTTACAATACAGACGCTGAATTCCATTAAGCCTTTTATATGATTGTTTAATACCATCTTTTCACGGAAATCCGTTTTTAGTGACGCATTTCCCTGTTCTGCTTCTTCGGTTATTATCAGGGTGTTTTTCTCTTTGTCTTTATAGATAGCTTTCATTATCACTTTCCTTTATCTGAACTGCTTTTCACATCTGAAACTATTTCACTAAGTAACCCCGATGCTGCTTTTATGATACGGGTTATCTCTGTTTTGGCAGGCATTTTAGACTTTACGGTACCGTTTATATCCCTGATACCCGATACCATACTTCCAAGTATCCCATCTTTAGGCAGGTTCATTACAGCTTCTATATAAGCCATTATATTTTTCCCATCTCTTTCCACGTACGCATTTTTAACAGTTGCTCCAAAATATGTCCCCAGTGACCTGTCCAGGTATTTCTTTTCTCCGTTGCCGATCTCACCATCCGCATACTCCTTTTCTGCGGTAAAAGCTGTCCTATCCAAGTCTGCAAGTAGCTTTACGGAATTAAACAGATAAAACACAAGCCATATAAGTGCAACTATACCTATGAGTATCAGCGGTACTATAAAAGCTGCTTCTATGGTAAATGATGCTCTTATCCTTTTTTTCATATATTCCCGCTCCATCAATAAAACCTCTTCTCCGTTATTCCATCATCCTAACCTTCACATTATCAGAACACCCAGATAGCCTGCAAAAACAAAAGGTACGAACGGCAATGTACTTTTTCTGTTCAGTTTTCCGAGTAAAAGCATCAGCATAGAGAAGACCGAAATAAGCAAAAGAGCTCCGGTAAGCACTATGACAATATTCCCTATACCTATAGCGACCCCCGTAATAAGCACCACTGCTCCGTCACCTATGCCGATCTGCCCGCGGCTCAAAAAGGATATGAAAATAAGCAATTCCCCCGGTATCATGCCTTTAAGATTATCCAATAATGTTATGTTCGAAGCACCTTCCGTAATGACAAAAAAAGGCACAAAAAGAAGACCTGCCGCAATACCCGGTACGGGAAGGCTCTTTTTCCTTATATCCTCCACCGATAGATATGCCAGATATACCCCAAAAAGTATTTTACATACCAAATACATTACAGTTCCTCAGTTCCCTTTTTATGCTTACATCTTTTACATTCACTTCGTTTCCCTACTTCAGAAATACCGACAGTCAATATGGTACGTTTAAGCCCCTGGCATTTTCCGTCGAAATGGTATCTGTCCCCATCGGGAGTTATATAGCACTCATCCTGTTCCGGTTTGTTTTTAACACAAAACTCACATGGATAGTATTTGGCCCCGCCGTCATTTCTTTTTAATCCCACATCACTAAAGCTTATCTTTTTAGGGCGGACATTTAAAGCCGGACAGTCATGAGTATAATGGTATGCATACCCCGTGTCGGTTATCAGTACCTTTTCTTCCTCTACGGTTTCTTCCGGCTTTTCATCGTCCCCCTTAACTTCTTCAAGCAGCGACTTAACCTCTGTACCTGAGAAATATCTGTATTTAATGCTATGTTCAACAGGTATGGTTATATCCGGTAAAAATACCAACGGTACGGCAAAGCTATAACTGCATTTCATCACCAGGCATTTTTCCGCATCAAAAATAATACTGCCGTCGCAGTCAAGCCCGGAACTCCCACCGGCTATATTTTTAAACACATCATCCGGAAGCCTGGCTGAAAGTACCTCGGATACTATAAGACTGTCTGCAGCATTTGATATTATGTTCTTCAGGCTAAACCCATTGGTTGAAGGAAGAAGTGCAGATATAGCTTCCACCGCGGTAGCTACGGTATTTAGCTTTGAATCTTTTCCGTATATCGTGCCTTCCGCTTCCTTTAGCACAGCATTTTTTATGCCGGCTACCGGCTCAATGACTGCACCGTATGCACTGATCTGTCTGGCCGCATAATACATTTCCCTTTGCACTATATACTCTGTTCTTATAAAAACGAACAGGTAGCACAGTGCCATACATGCAAAAAAGAAAATAGGGAATGCAAGCGCAGCCTCCACCGTGATAGAGGCTGACGACCTGTCTTTTTTATTGTTTTCATCAATAGGGATGTACGTTGCCGGATATGGCATCTGCTTTGACATATTTGAAAAAACTCCTGTTTTAAGACTTCAGCGTAGTCTTTATATTATTGATACAATCATATATTTAGGGGTTATGAATATTAACACGGATAATTTAGCCGTCAAAACAGATGCCGTATCCGGCAACAATGACCGAGCTTCATCACTGTTTTTACTGACCGCCTCAGTCATATGCCACGCTGTCGCTAACCTTTACACTGTAAAAACCGCTCCCTATCGAATCGGAAAGAAATGTTGAAAATACCGCCGGTGCTTCAAATTCCGCATCGCATGAAAAACCCGTTATGGCATTGCTTATCAGGAAATCATCATTGTATTTATACCTTAGGTTTTCCTGTATGACATCCATAGCCCTTGCCGCCTGTGTCTGCTTTCCCTGTATAAGAAGCAATACGAGCAGATAATTCTCATAATCAAGATATATTTCCGATTCTTTAAAATTATCCGCTTTTTCCTCGATACGTGAAGCAAATGTAGGCAGTTCTTCAAGCGTAAGGCAAAAGCTTTTTTCGTCCGGAATAATCGATACTTTTTTCCCTCGCATGATCGCTGCTGTTTCTATGATCGCCTGTGCCGCAGCCCAAAGAAACAATACAAGATACTTTACTATTGTTATCAAAAATGGCAGTCCTGTAAAACCTACTATAGAGGTGGCAAATACTTCCGCCTGTGTACGCAGTTTGCTGTTACTCATAGTATAAACCGTGCATATAGCAAGCCTCAGCAGCATTATCTTCGTAGCTGCTGCAGACAGATTTGCCTTATCTGTCATAAACCCGGACAGTATATATTCCAGCTCATAATCAAGTACAGTATCTCCTTTTACACTTTTATCCGTATAGCTTTTAAAATGGTGTACCAGATACGCGGCGGTCAAAAACTTTTTGCTCCCGGCCTCAAGTCCGTTTTCAAAGAGATCTCCTATTGCAGAAATCCCCGATCCTTCATCGGCTTCCTCCAAAAGCTCTCCTCCGCCCTTATCACTCGGGTCACCTATCGGGTCCTGTTCACTGTCCTCCGCATTTACTGTTTCTAACTCGTACCATAAGCTTGGCAGCAACTCTGATATAAGCGAGTTTTCCGATACTTCGGTCCCGCTTTTTAGAAAAAGTTTAAGATAGCCGTCAGAGATATTCTTTTCAAATTCTGCCACGAGTTTGTTTTCGAGAACACTTTCCTTAAGCTCCGAATAATCAAAATTGAAACCGGAATAACTAAAACCTTTAAAGACATCTCCTGCGCCTTTTAATCTTTCGAGCAGATTCGAAATATTGGTCAAATTATCCGTTTCCGGCCAAACAAATGCATAAACGTCAACCTTGTTTAAAACTTCAATATCAAACAGCGCCGTTGTTTTGATACTTGCAAAATCAGTGGTTTTTATCCTGCCGTCTCCTCTTCCGATATACGCCTTCATATAATCGAGCGAATCGGTGAGGCTGTCCTTCATATCCTTGCTTAAGATCGGATCAACCGTCTTTAAAAAGGATTCATATCCGTCTACGAGTGGTCCAACCGCAGCTTGTTTCTCTCCCACTTTGTCAACCGTTTCGCATACATATTGCAAAAGCTCCAAGGTATCGCTGTAAAGCATTAGCAATTCATTTGCCTTACTTTTGCATTCCTCCTCTTGATACATTATTTCTGTCAGTACCGCTTCAAGTTCCGCCTCCAAAGTACTGACTGTCTGCTCAGCATTTTGCTTGCTTTGCTTTAGCTCCTCTATCTGTGTGTTAAGAGTCTTTATCTGTTCTTCTGCCTCAGCGGCTTTTTTCTCTGCTCTTTCTTTCTGCCTTTGATACTTTTTCTTTATAGATGCCGCTGTCTTCTTGTTTTCAATCTTTTCTGCATTTTGTATCTCTTCCTCATAAACGGCTATTTTCTCTTTTAGCTCATCGAGCTCATTTTTTTTCTCCTCAAGCTCGTCTTCCTTTGTATTTATCTGTTCCTTACAAGCTCTTAAGTTTTCTTTTGCAGCATCTAATTTTCTTAGGCTTTCATCCGACTCTTCAAGTTTTTTCTTATGATCTTTCAAACTCTGCTCATAGTTTTCTACAAGTTTCACCGGATCTACATATCTGCTCATAAGGTTTTCGTATACCGATGGCTTATTTATACCTGTACTGCTCATTGAGACATCACCTATAAAAAAGCGCTTGATGAACCTGTTTTCTATTGAATATCCGAGCAGCGACGAAGCCTTTGTACCCAGTGTCAGGTTCACCCCGTCTATCCACTTCATAAGATCAAGAGTATACATGTCAATGACCGACAATTCATCCTCGATACCCATTTTTCTTTCCATGATCTTAGTTATGGTCTTCTGGTTTCCAAGTGTTTTTACCCTGTCAAATATTTCTTCCAGTATGTCCTCGGCTACTCCATATTTTTCATAAGCAGCCGCCTGAGCTATAAATTCCTCCGCACTTCTCTCCATAAGCTTTTTTGTCCCATAAGCTCTTATACTTTTAAGCTCATAATCCCAGACATTTTCACCTATATATTTTTTCAGCTTTCTTTCAAGTTCATCAGTGTCACCCGTCTTGTTCCCGAACCCGGAGTCTATTGCAAATATGTGGTATTCCTCAAAAAGCGGCCCATAGTAATCCCCCATTACAGACTCGGTGGCTGTCTTTAACAACATCGAAGCATAGCTCACAGACGCAGAGCGTCTTGCTCCCTCAAGAAACACAAGGATCAGTGACACTATAAGAAGAAGCACCAGTGCAAGAAAAACACATATGGTCCCGTCTGTTCTTTTTTTCATACTGTATTTACAGAGAATCCGTACCGGATGTTATGGATTCAAAAGCTTTATTGATTATCTCTATGATCTTATCCTTGAAGATCAAAACAAGGGCTACCAGCACCACTAATATGAGTACTATTTCCACGACCCCGATACCTCGGTTATCGCCGGCAAGCCCAATTTTACTTGTGTTTTCCTCGGGTCTCATATCCACTATCACATTGTTAAGTCGTCTAAAGTACATTTTGTTTTCCTTTCTTTTCAATATTTTCATTGCGTAAATATACGCATACCGACTGTCAGAAATTAAACGAACTAAATGCAGGCACAACTACTATTGCTATCACAAGTATCAACATGCCAAACATCGGAAGCAGCAGCTTTGTCCCGGTCTCTTCACCCTTTTTTCTCACATTTTCCCTTCGTTCAGCAAAGCTTTCCTTTGATTCCGATTCAAGGATATCTATGATACCCGCACTTCCTCTTTTTATGTTTCTGGCCAAAAGTGTTCCAAACCTGTTATATGCCGTTACCGAGCATCTGTTGCCAAACCTTTCGTACACCTTTACCTCCGGGATTCCCAGCTGCATTTCCCTGTCAGAGATAAGCATCTCTTCATAAGCGTATCTGAAGTTCTTTTTTCGTTTTTTCCCCGTATGCCCCGACTTCTCATTTTCTTCCCGTTCTTTCTTTTTTACATAATCAGAGCATATCTTATTCCATGCTCCCCTGCAGGTCATACCGGCAGTTATCAGCATTACGAATTTGCTTATTATATCAGGATAATCCTGCATCATCTGTTCCGTACGCAGCTTCTGTTTTTTCTTTATATCCTGTTTCATGGCAGGAAGTACTACTCCCGCTGCCACAAGACCAAGAAACAGAATGAGCGTCAGCGTATTATCCTTTTCTTCATTCCAGGATATCGTGTTTTCTCCAACTTTTACCGGAAGTTCATAATACTCCTCAGTCCTGCTCTTTTCGTCTGCTTCACTTATGGCTTTATCAAGTTTCTCATTAAAAATATCCGTTTCCGTAACTATGGGAGGATATATCATGATCTCCCGTACGTATTCCCATGTCTCATCAAAATAAGTCAGTTCTGCGTGCAGGGCGGCACTTACCGGTTCCTCATAGTCTTTATTTTTTACTGTTCCGTCAGTACTTAGAAACCAGGAATTATCATCGGGCCATCTAACACTTACCGATGTGCCGGGTATAGCCGATATAAGATTCAGCTTTCCCCGCACGCACTTTGCTGACTCGTTTTTGGGAAATAAATATCTATCCAAATAATCCTGCGTATCTGCTTTAAGCTTTTCCAGTTCTTCTCCTGTCAGTTCACGTTCGCTTACCCTGATCGTCATCTCCCTACTGTCGGGTAGGTCGCTTTCCATTACCAGGGAATAATCCGCCGCGCCTCTTCCCGCTTCATTTCTTTTTATACGGTTTTCATCGTATAAAACACTTTCACGTGAAGAGACATAGGCAAAACATACTAAAAAGGTAAGTCCGATCACTGTCAGTATCGAAGCTATGCACTTACAGCCCTGTTTCCTCTGTGAAACTCCCGGCTGCTCGTCCACATAGATTTCTCTTAAAACATCCGTATTACCGAATATCCCCTCTTTCTTTTGCTTACATATCAGGTCATAGATAACAGCAGCCAAAGGATACATCATAAGTAACGGGTGTTCATCCCTGTCAATTCCGTTAAAGGAAGCGTCCTTCCTATAACAGTACAGTGCTCCGATCACGATCAGTATCGGGATTACCAATAAAAAATACATTTTCCCCTCCTTACATCTCTATTTTAACGATGTGATCCGAAATCCTGCATAAAAGCAGATAGATCAGCAGAACTATTGTCATAAATAACACCCCGAACAGATTACCGTACAGTGCAGACACCATATCCGGTGAAAATGCTCTTAAATATATAAGGATTCCGAACGGGATCAGTTTCATAATATCAGCCTCATACTTTTTCGAGGCTATGACCGTACGCAATTCTCTTTTGAGTTCCACTCTTGTGTGTATAACATCCGCAGTGGATTTGATTATAAGTATCAGGTTGCCTCCGGTTCTTTTTGCCGTGGCAAATATATCCGCAAAACTCTTTATATCATCGACTCCGCTGCGGGTCGAAAAATCAAGAAAAACCTCTTCCACAGTCCTGTTATTCGCAAGTGCTGAAATTATCCCATTAAGTTCTGCCATAATAAGATCATCCTCAGAATACGAAAGCTTCATATCAAGATATGCTTCCTTTATGGCATTTTCTATGGAATATCCGGATTCCAGTGCACTGCTTATACAATTGATACAATCCCTGAACTGCATGTTTAGTTTCCACTTTCTGCCTTCTTTGAGCTTTTTACGCGAATCCGCCAGATGATACGGGATAAAAGGAAGAAGAAGTATCGAAAACAGGATGTTGTTATAGCAAAGAAGTGCAAGAAACACTATGATCAATACCGGTATAAGAATATGCCGTATCAGCTCGCTCCTGCTGAATATATAATTATCATAATCCGGCACTTTGAAGCTTTTCTTTGTTTTTGAGTCCACTTCCGACTTTCTGAAGACTGCCGGTAACACGGCCATTTTTCTCGCCCTCCTCAACAAAACGGAAACAGGGATTTAGGATCACTTCATCGTTTTCAAACCCGGCTACTTCCGTTATCTCTATAACCTTCCTGCTTTTGTCCCTGAATCTGCCCAGCTGTATTATGATATCTATAGCAGATGCTATCTGGCGGCGTACTGCCAGTAACGGAATATCAGCTCCTAAAAGTACCATGGTCTCCATACGCGAGAGCATATCACGTGTGGAATTGGCATGCCCTGTTGACATACCGGAATGCCCAGTATTCATAGCCTGAAGCATATCGATACAAGCGGCATCCCTGACCTCACCGATGATAAGACGATCCGGTCTCATACGAAGTGAACACTTAATAAGGTCCCGTATGGATATTTCGTTTTTACCTTCTACGTTGGCATTTCGCACTTCAAGGCTAACAAGATTGGGAATACTCTTTATCTGGAGCTCCGCCGAATCCTCGATAGTTATAACTCTTTGATCTTGTGGGATAAAATTAGATAATGCATTTAAGAATGTTGTTTTTCCGGAACCTGTGCCTCCGGAAACAAAAATGTTATACCCTGCTATAACAAGGTTTTTTAAGAAGTCCGCAGCTTCTTCCGTAAGTGACCCGTATTCTATAAGCTTAGAAATTGTCATTACTTCCTGCGGAAATTTTCTGATGGTTATGACCGGCCCGTTTATCGCAATGGGCGGCAATATCATATTTACTCTGGAACCGTCTTTAAGACGTGCATCGACTATGTGGCTGGCTTCGTTTATTATCCTGTTCGAACCTGCCGCTATCTTTTGGACCACATCATCCAGCTTTTCTTTAGTATCAAAGCTTATGTCACGCCGGTTGAGCGCACCGTTTTTTTCAATAAAGATATCATCCGTACCATTTACCATTATCTCTGTAATGGATGCGTCGTCCAAAAGTTCCTGCAGTACATCCAGCCCTCGTATGGATGCATAAATATATGCTTTAAGCCTTAGTTTTTCCTTTAGTGGCAGATAATGTTCACCCGAATATCTTAATACTGTCTCGGCTATATCGGCATTTATCTCATCATCGTCCACTATGCCTTTATTCTGTGCACGCCTTACAACCTCGTTACACAGCCTTTTTCTTTCTTCCTTATCTATAATACAGTATTACCTCTTTCCTCCAGATATTTTCCGAGCCTGCCGTTAAGCAGTGACTCAAAGCTGTAATCGCCTCTTAAAGTTTCATCCTCAGGTATGCGGATCTCCATGGTTTTATCCAAAAGATCACCTTTACCGCAGAACTTTATCTGTCTTTTCCATTCCCTGATCTTTTTCAGGCTCCCGCAGGTATCGATGACAGGAGTAAATATCCTGTCGGCCGCAAGCAGCAGCTCCATGCTGGCTGCACCGATAATGCCGACATCCATGACAATACAATCATAAGAGCTGTCTGAACACACCTCTTCAACCAGATTATGCATATTTTCCGGTGACATGTCATACAGATCAAACCAATGGGATACTCCGTTAATACACTCCAGATTTCCTTTCTTTACGGTGAACCCTTTTATAAAGTCCATAAGCTGCGGCTGCATGCCGTTCAGATAAAATATAACATCGGTCAGGTCCTTCCCCGCAGGATTCTTTTCCTCACCCGGAAGAGTAAAAAACGGATCAAAGCTTATAAACAGAGTACGGGCATTTCCCGCACAGTATGCAGCTAGTGCAAGCGCAAATGTAGAGCTGTAACTTCCTCCGACAGGGCTGATGATACAGTAAAGCCTTTTGTTTTTTACTGCGCTTTTCCCTAGGTTTACATCGAACTTAAGCGATGCGTTAAACCTCTGCATTATGGCCTTCATGATATCCTCTGATGACTGGTATTTAAATATGATGTTACCCATAGCAGATGAATCATTTGCCATGTTTACTTCTGACAATCCGCACACCACGGCCGAAGGCAGATCCTTTTCACATTCTGTCACATATTCTTCGTCACATAACATGACATCTATTTTGTTATTGCTTATATAATCCCGATAAGCCGCTTCCTCTGTAAAAACAAGTACTTGAAAGATAACATCCTCATTTCTGTTTAAACTCTTAGCCAGCTCCTCGGCATATTGCCTGTCCTCTGTGCGAATTGCCATTATTCTCTTCATGTCGATCCTTTTGCTTAAAAAGCATCCTTTCCGGGTATAATACCCCCTTTAGCAGGACTTTTCCTAAAAAAGGGCGCAAAAATAAAACCCTGATAATTTTTAATGTGGGAGGCTCCTGTATGACGGAACAAATAAGAAACTAAAACCCAAATAAAAACTTACATTAAAACGAAAATAAAAATAATTGAAAATAAAAAACTATGACCTGAAAAATAACTAGAAATAAATATTGCCATCCGTAGATGTTAGCTATATAATACTCCTCAAATATTCGTTTGTCAATAAAAAGTGAAATTTTTTCAAAAGTAAGTTGCATATTCGAAATCTTTGTAATATAATCATCTCTGATTTATTATTATGGAAAGGAATAAACACTATGAACTACGCAGAGGAATCATTAAAGAAGCACTATGAATGGAAGGGTAAGATAGAAGTTATCTGCCGCGCTCCCCTAGTTACAAGAGACGATCTTTCACTCGCTTACACACCCGGAGTTGCACAGCCCTGTTTAGAGATACAGAAAGATATAGATAAGAGCTATGAGCTTACACGCCGTTCCAATTTAGTGGCAGTCATCACAGACGGAACCGCAGTTTTGGGACTCGGTGATATCGGACCTGAAGCAGGTATGCCTGTTATGGAAGGAAAATGTGCACTGTTCAAATCCTTCGGTGATGTTGATGCTATTCCTTTGTGCGTAAAGTCCAAGGACGTTGATGAGATAGTAAAGACCGTAAGTCTTATCTCCGGCTCCTTCGGCGGTGTGAACCTTGAGGATATTTCAGCACCCAGATGTTTCGAGATTGAAAGAAGACTTAAAGAGGTCTGCGATATCCCGATATTCCATGACGACCAGCATGGTACCGCAGTAGTTGTACTTGCAGCCATGATGAATGCTTTAAAAATCACAGGCAAGAAAATAGATGAAGTAAGAGTAGTAACCAGCGGAGCCGGTGCAGCAGGTATTGCCATCATAAAGCTTCTTATAAAGATGGGCTTAAAGGACGTAGTGCTCTGCGACAGAAAGGGTGCCATCTATAAGGGACGTGAAGGTCTTAACCCCGAGAAAGAAGAAATGGCAGCCATCACAAACCAGCAGATGAGAAAAGGAACTCTTGCCGATGTACTTAAGGGTGCAGATATATTTATCGGTATTTCAGCTCCCGGTCTGGTAACACCTGAGATGGTTAAGTCCATGGCTAAGGATCCCATCCTCTTCCCGATGGCTAACCCCACTCCCGAGATCATGCCCGATGAAGCGAAAGCAGCAGGCGCTGCAGTAGTAGGTACCGGCAGAAGCGATTTCGCAAATCAGATAAATAATGTTCTTGCATTCCCCGGAATCTTCCGTGGAGCACTTGATGTAAGAGCTTCCGATATTAACGACGAGATGAAGATAGCTGCAGCTAAGGCTATAGCGGGATATATTCCTGAGGACCAGCTTAATCCCGAAAACATCATCCCCTCGGCACTTGATAAAAACGTTGCTAAGGCTGTTGCAGAAGCAGTTGCACAGGCTGCACGTGATACAGGAGTTGCAAGACTCGCCTGAACCTACTGTCGGCGCTGCCTTGCGGCGACGACATATGAAAGGAGCACCATATAATGATGAACCAAAGAGCCAAAGCTACCGAATTATCGATCAATCCCAATACAAATCTGCTTGAGCAGGATCCTTACTCATACCAGTTACAGGATGTTCCGGAGCCCGAACTGTTCCGACTCATATATCCTTACACAGAAGTACCCAAGATCCCATTCAACTACCGCCGTGTTCCCATGAACATGCCGGAGGATATCTTTATCACAG
>JAFZJK010000132.1 GCA_017553965.1 Lachnospiraceae bacterium
ACGTTTTTCGTTAAATTTCTCCGTACCGGGTAAAGCTCCGGTGCCCACATCGGAATAATCTGTGAAAGACGCCAATTGACTATGAAGCTCTGCATTCTTAGCCAGAGCTTCATTTGATCCGTATGCTATATTTATTGTACTGTCAGCCGGGAGATACGGTACATAGCCGTTTTCACGTGCTATACGTGCACCGCGTTCACTTTGAGCATATGCTATGATATCCCTTACTATACTGTTCTCGGGCAGATCTTTTCTGGTTACGATCTGCGAGAAATTAAGGAACGGATATGTTCCCTGCAATATGGTCTCATCACTTGGGATAACTCCATCTATACCAAGAAGCTTTATCTCATCGCTCGTATACATGTTGGCCACGTAATAATAGTAGGAGTATGAGATCGCTCCGCGTCCGTTATCATAATCCGATACACGGTCTACCACACCTTCCATGGAGTCTTCGTACTGCTCTATGATGGGAGGCATTACTTCTTCCTTGGGAAGTACATAGCGGTACAGGCCTGTCTGGCTGCCTGAGCCTTCATTTCGCTGATAAAGCTTTATCGGCTCATCCTCTCCGCCTACTTCTTTCCAGTTAGTGATCTTGCCGCTTACTATGCCCTTTAACTGTTCCTGGGTGATACTGTCCACGGGATTATCCTTATTTACGAAAAATACGAAACCGCCGCTTAAGATGGTGTGATATTCAAATTCTACACCGTTGGCTTCTGCCTCTGCTACCTGTTCCTCCGAAGGAAGTGCACAGAATATCATGTCGACATTTCCGTATGTCAGATTCTTATATGCGCTCGGAGTATTGTTGCACATGATATATGCCTTGGCTTCTTCTGCAGATATCCCGAGAAGGTCAGCAAATAAAGCATCATAGAAGGGCTCGAGTGCCTTTGCTCCGTCCACTATCTTGAGGTCGTCCGCTATAAGCTTTCTGCCGCTGTCAAATACATAATAATTTTCTATATCCGCTTTGGGAGGAGGCGTAATGGTGACTGGCTCGTAGGTAGGCGCAGGTGTATCGGTAGGTGCCTGTGTGGGTATAGTGGTAAGTTCCGGGGTTGGCTCTATAATACCGTTAGGATCAAAGACCAATTCTGTTTTCCCTGTCGGTTCCATTTCAATATGAGTATCATCACTTACCACAAAACCAAGGATCTTAACGACTTTACCGACCTTATAACCGTACTGTAACTCACCGTTTTCATTAAAAACATCTGCAAATGCGTGGTAATCGGTTATGGAATACAATACCGCACTGTACTCTACAGTCCCTCCATCCTTATACAGATACTTATGCGGTATGAGAAGCAGTGCCAATGCTACTACTACAATAACGATTATGATTATAAGTTTTTTCTTTTTCATACCCAATACTTTTCCCCGACTTAACTACTTACCTTATTACTCCGTTTCGTTTGTGGCAGGTTCTTCCGCTTCCGTTGTTGCCTTTTCAGCTTCGGTATCTTCTGCGGAAACTTCTGCGCCTTCTGCTACATTCTCTCCTGCTTTTGCCTTTTCTTCCTCGGCTCTGCGCTTTGCCTCTTCCTCTTCCTTGCGGCGTTTCTCGGCTTCTTCTGCCTCGTATACCGCTTTTATGCTGTCTTTTACAAACTTCATCTCATCCTGTGAAAGCAGACGGTTGTGATCTACTACCAGGAGTATCCTTCCATGATGACTGCAGGCTCCCGACACATAAGCTGTTTTTCCCGAATTGACTACAATGGGGATCTTTTGGAACTCGCCCTCTGAAAGCATGTCAATCTCAACTACTTTGTCCACACGGAATGCAAACGTTCCGTTATATGTGTTCATATATATAAGCTGACTGTATTTCGGCTGCTCACTTTTATCGGTTTCAAACATGGTGCGCAGTCTGATAATGGGTACCCATTCTCCCCTGAATTTTATGAGTCCTTCAATAAAATCAGGCGATCCCTCCAATACCATCTGAGGTACCCCGTTTTCTATGCTGCGGACATAGGTGCTGTCAAGTCCGTAGTATTGTCCGTCGATGTCACATATAACTTGTTTGTTCATTTATCGTACCTTGCCGCAGGCATGGTTACACATCGGTGACGTGCCTGTCGCGGCACCGATGAAAGCTTGAAAGCATACTTTCAAACTTTACACCTCATCAGTCCGGGTTTTAGTTACTCGGTCAGGTCGCCGCCCTTATAGGGAGGGCAGCCCTGTTTAAGCCACTTTAAGTATCCGTTGATAAAGAGGTCTATTCCGCCGTTAAGTACCGCATCAGCATTGGCGGTGCTTACTCCGGTCCGGAGATCTTTTATCATCTTATAAGGCTGCAGGAAGTAAGAACGTATCTGGCTTCCGAAGTTGTTATCCTTTATCTCGCCACGGATATCTGCTGTTTTATCCAGATTCTCCTGCTGCTTTAAGATAAGGAGTTTGGACTTTAATATCTGCATAGCCTTGTCTTTATTCTGATACTGTGAACGCTCATTCTGACAGGATACAACAATACCTGTGGGGAAGTGAGTGATTCGTATAGCGGATGAGGTCTTATTAACCTTCTGTCCGCCGGCACCCGATGAACGGAATACATCTATACGGATGTCATCATCAGGGATATCGATATCAAGATCTTCCTCTATGTCGGGCATAACGTCACAGGATACAAAGGATGTCTGGCGCTTTGCCTGAGCATTAAACGGAGAGATACGTACAAGTCTGTGTACACCGTGCTCCGACTTTAAATGTCCGTAAGCATTAATACCGTTTATCTGCAGAGTCACCGACTTATAACCTGCCTCATCACCCTCCAGGAAGTCCAGAAGCTCAAGCGAATAACCCTTTGACTGTGCCCACATGGAATACATTCTGTACAACATGCTGCACCAGTCACATGCTTCTGTTCCGCCGGCTCCGGCATGAAGTGTAACTATGGCGTTGCACTTGTCAAACTCGCCGTCAAGCAGAGTTGCAAGTCTTACCTCTTCGAAGTTGTTGGTGAAGCTTTCAAACTCGGCCTGAACCTCTTCCACCATGGATTCGTCATTTTCTTCGTTTACCATCTCGATAAGGTCGTAAAGGTCGTTATACTGTGCCTCCAAATCCTTATATTCCTGGATGGTGTCCTTGAGGTTCTTCAGCTCCTTCATGTAGTTCTGGGCTTTCGCTGCATCATTCCAGAAGCCTTCTTCTTCCATGATGCCTTCTATTTCTTCGACTCTAAAGCCTTTTTTCTCAAGGTCGAGTGATTCGCCCACTTCTTTTAAAGGGGCTGAATACTGATTTAATTCGTATTTGATCTGATCTAGTGCTACCATGTTGTCCTCTTATTATTTGTTTTACTCATTGCCTCGTCAATGTGAACGACTTTTTTACACCTCATCCGGTCGCTTCGCGACCACCTTCCCTTCGCCAGGGACGGCATCCCTCGCCGGGACGGCATCAAGCCACTCCGTGGCTCGATATATCTTCGCACTACGTGCATCGATATATCCCCTCAAGGGGAAGGCTTAAAGTCTGTCAGGTCTTGCATCGGCTGCAGTTTTTGTCTGTCAAGTCTCGTACTTACCGGATGCCTTACAGCAGAATTTATATTTCTTGCCGCTTCCGCAAGGGCAGGGATCGTTGGGCAGGATCTTCTTAGCTACACGGCGCTTAGGTGCATTTACTACCGAGTCATCCTTGTTGGTACCAGATTCCTTTGCTACCTGCTCACGTTCTACCTTTCGCTCTACCTGTACTCTGAGCAGCATTCTGATAGTGTCCTCAGCTATGCCGTCGGTCATCTCCTGGAACATATCGAAGCCCTGCATCTTGTATGAGTCGATGGGGTTACGCTGTGCATATGACTGTAAGCCGATGCTCTGACGCAGCTGATCCATATCGTCGATATGGTTCATCCATCTGGTATCTATAGCCTTTAAGAGAACAATACGCTCAACCTCACGGAACTCCTCGGGCTGTACGAATTCTGTCTCTTTTGCTTCGTATATTTCAAGACTTCTCTTCTGGAGTCTTTCGATAAGGTCCTTCTTTTTGATCTTCTTTACCTCATCCTCACTTATGTGAATATGCTCCATAGGGATGATGGGAAGGATCATGTCATTAAGTGCTTTGATATCCCACTCTTCTGGTACCTGTTCATCACTTATGCAGGCATTTACACAGCCTTCAACAGTCTCATCAAGCATTCTTAAGATGGTATCTCTCATGCTTTCGCCGTTAAGAACTCTCATTCTTTCAGCATAGATGATCTCACGCTGTTCATTGTTAACTCCGTCATATTCCATGATATTCTTACGGATACCGAAGTTGTTGTTTTCTATCTTCTTCTGAGCACGCTCGATGGCATTGGTAAGAAGCTTATGATGTATCTCCTGGCCGCGCTGTACACCGAGTGTCTTAAATACGCTCATCATTCTCTCTGAACCGAAGAGACGCATTAAGTCGTCCTCAAGTGAGATAAAGAACTTTGACTCACCGGGATCTCCCTGACGTCCTGAACGTCCACGGAGCTGGTTATCTATACGACGTGCCTCGTGACGCTCTGTACCTATGATACGGAGTCCGCCGGCTGCCTTAACCTTCTCAACCTCTTCCTGGTACTTAGCTTCGTCCATACCCTCTTCGAAGGTACCGCCGAGCTTGATATCGGTACCACGGCCTGCCATGTTGGTAGCTATGGTAACTGCTCCGAAACGACCTGCTTCGGCTACTATCTCGGCTTCCATCTCATGGAACTTGGCATTCAGGACATTGTGCTTGATGTTTCTCTTTTTAAGGTACATACTGATCTCTTCGGAAGATTCGATGGTAATGGTACCTACCAGTACAGGCTGTCCTTTTTGATGTGCCTCAACAATGGCATCGATAATGGCTTCTATCTTTTCCTGATGCGTACAATATACCGCATCCTCATAGTCTTTTCTGACAACAGGCTTGTTCGGAGGTATGGTAACTACGTCCATGCCGTAGATCTCACGGAATTCCTTGTCTTCTGTGATAGCCGTACCGGTCATACCACACTTCTTTTCATATTTGTTGAAATAATTCTGAAGAGTGATGGTAGCAAGTGTCTTGGACTCTCTGTTAACCTTTACATGCTCCTTTGCCTCGATAGCCTGATGGAGACCGTCGGAGTAACGTCTTCCGGGAAGGATACGTCCGGTAAAGTCATCTACTATCAGGACTTCATTGTCTTTTACTACATAATCCTTATCTCTGAACATAAGGTTATGTGCCTTTAATGCAAGGATGATATTATGCTGGATCTCAAGGTTTTCCACATCTGAGAAGTTGTCAAGATGGAAGAACTGCTCAACCTTTGCAACACCCTGTGCGGTAAGATGTACGGTGTTTTCCTTTTCGCTTACTACGAAATCACCTGTTTCCACAGGCTCCTCACCACCAAACTTTGCAGCCATAACGGTTTCCATCTTGGTGAGCTCTTTTTCGGTACCCTTTTGCATCTGGCATGCCAGGATATCACACATCTCGTAAAGCTTTGTAGACTTTCCGGAAGGACCTGAAATGATAAGCGGAGTACGTGCCTCATCAATCAAACAGGAGTCAACCTCGTCGATAACGGCAAAGTGAAGCTTACGCTGAACCATCTGCTCCTTATATACCACTCTGTTATCACGCAGATAGTCGAAACCGAATTCGTTGTTGGTACCGTATGTTATATCGCAGTTATATGCCGCACGTCTGTCATCGGCATTCATTGTATTAAGGATGTATCCACAGGTAAGTCCCATGAACTCATATATCTTTCCGTTGTTCTCCGCATCACGCTTTGCCAGATAGTCATTTACCGTAACTACGTGTACGCCTTCACCTTCGAGTGCGTTAAGATATATAGCAAGCGATGAAGTAAGTGTTTTTCCTTCACCGGTGAACATCTCGGAGATACGGCCCTGATGCAGTATGATAGCACCGAGGAGCTGTACATGGAATGCTCTCTGATGCAGTGTTCTTACACCGGCTTCACGGGCTGCTGCAAATGCCTCGGGAAGAAGATCATCCAGAGTCTCGCCATTTGCAAGTCTTTTCTTAAACTCATCTGTCATAGCACGCAGTTCCTCATCGGATTTTGCCTGCATGGTAGGCTCCAAGTCCTCTATCTTCTGTGCGATGGGTTCGATCCTCTTGATCTCACGCTCGCTCCTTGTCTTAAAAATCTTACGCCATAAACTCTTTTTTGCCATTTCATAGTCCTCGTGTTTTCTGTATTGCTCTGCATTTTGCTTATTTCAAGCCGCAGTAAACTATCATAATATTTTACCATTAAAATGCAATACTGTCAAAT
>JAFZJK010000133.1 GCA_017553965.1 Lachnospiraceae bacterium
AATAAGGACCTCCCATTATCCGAACGCTCCGCTCTTCTACAAGCTCTGCGACAAATACGGCTTCTACGTAATCGACGAATGTGACTACGAATCCCACGGATGCGTTGATGTGTATAATTCATTTAAATGGGAAAAGGGATACGGCGGCATAGCTCTCATCGCAAGGGACCCCGTATTTAAGGATGCGATACTCGACCGCGAAAAGATACTGGTGACCCGTGACAAAAACAGACCCTGCGTCATTATGTGGTCGCTCGGTAACGAAGGCGGACTGGGCAGTAATATTATAGAAGCTGCAAAACTCGTAAAATCACTCGATCCTACAAGACCTGTACACTACGAGAGCGTACATAAGATAGATGATATCGAGGATGATGTATTTGACGTTGTATCGCGTATGTATACCGCTCCTCAGGATATGTGGGGATTTATCATCAACGATAACCGTCCCTTCCTGCTCTGCGAATACTGCCACGCCATGGGTAACGGCCCCGGAGACTTAGAGGATTACAGAAATATCTTCTACTCCAGCGACCGCTTCATGGGCGGATTTATCTGGGAATGGTGCGACCACTCGGTACCCATCGGAAAGACCGAAGACGGAAAGATCATGTATGGTTACGGCGGAGACTTCGGTGAGCGCCACAACGACGGCAACTTCTGTATGGACGGATTATGCTATCCGGATAGGACTCCTCACACAGGACTTCGTGAATTAAAGCAGGTATACAGACCCGTCAGGATGTACAAGACCGAATATAAGGACATCTTCCGTCTTACAAGTTTCCTTGCCTTTTCAGATGCAGGTAAGCTCCTTAACGGACATTATGAGGTTACAGATACAGAAGGTATCACTCAGTCGGGAGATTTTGAATTCTCCGTAGAACCTCTCGGAGAGACTCTCATCCGCCTGCCCGAAGAAGCACACGGCAATCATATCCGTTTTATCTTCACCCAGAAAAACGATACTCTCTGGGAAAAGGCCGGATACGAAGTCTGCTTTGACCAGTTGGAATTAAAGTCCGTTAATGCATCTTCATTTAAGGATAATGCGATCTCAGAGTTTATCGCAAAGGCCACCGATTACACTCCCGTTCCTCAGGCTTCTGATGCTATCGAAGTACTTGAGGATTCGGCGTTTAAGATTGTTATAAAGACAAAAGCAGCATGTTATACATTTAATAAACGCATCGGTTTCATCGACTCCATAAAGGTCGGTGACGAAGAATTACTAACCGCACCCATGAAGTTTAACTTCTTCCGTGCTCCGGTAGATAACGATACCATGCGCAGCGAATGGTTCAGGTCTCATATGAACGACTATGATACCAAGACCCACTCGATCGAGATCCTGTATCCGTACTCGGAGGAATCCGACGGAAACGATGGCAAAGTCAACATCGGTCCCGTACTCAAGATCGGTATCGACCAGGCTTTCGGCTGGAATATGTATGCACCTTTCGCTTCGGTCAATACATTCTACACATTTGATCCCGACGGCACAGTATCCGTATCCTGCAAGGTGAGGACATCCAACAAGGTTACCCTGATGCCCCGTTTCGGATTACGTCTGTTTGTACCAAAGACTTTTAGCAGTGTGGAATATTTCGGATACGGTCCTTACGAAAGTTACGTAGACAAGCATCACGCTTCCTACATGGGTAAGTTCCGTTCAGATATAAAAGACATGTTTGAAGATTATGTACGTCCGCAGGAGAACTCATCTCACTACGGATGCCACTATATGAAGCTCATCGGAGATAATTTCAGTATGCTGTTCGGCAGTCTGTCAACCATCTCCTTTAATGCTTCCGAGTACACCGAGGAGAAGCTGGCTGAGGCCCGTCACAACTACGAGCTCGAGAAGTGCGACAGCAATGTCATATGCGTAGACTGGAAGATGGCCGGCGTCGGCTCCAATGCATGCGGGCCAGCCCTCGCAGAGAAGTACCGCATCCCGATACCGGAGTTTTCCGCAAACCTCCGCTTCAAACCCATCAGGTGACAACTGAGACGGTTCTGTTTGCCATCTTTTTGATGACGAATGTCCGAGTCGGGCATATTCATAAAACCCGTCATCGCTACGCAGGATATGCCAATCCGTCTTCGTCTTCATCTCCATTTCTGACGCTCACAACCGTTGGTCCGCTTGATACCGGACCAACTTATGTTTCGCTCAAAAATCGGTTTGGTTAACCGATTTTTGCATCATTACGAAGAGACGTATACGGAGGCATATCATCTGCTCGCTTTATGGTTTTATTCATATGCACCGACTCGGACATTCTGCTTCTATAAAAAAACTTGAAGTGACAAAGAGAACCGTCCTCATGGTCACTTCTCATGTCTTTGTACAATAACAAAAAAACTCCGAACAACTCCGAAAAAATTTCCCCTAATTTTCAAAAAATATATTTATTTTTTTATAAAAGTATGCTATAATACCACATGGAAAAACTGTAGGCATAGTAAGTGTTTCTCTCACACGGACATTTGTCCGTTGAGGGATTAGGTTACTACGCTTCTTTTAGCGTTTTTAGTCTGCAGTAAAAATATCACAGGAGGATATATTTTAATGAAGAAATGGGTATATTTATTTACCGAAGGCGACGCAACCATGAGAAATCTCTTGGGTGGCAAAGGTGCTAACCTTGCTGAAATGACCAAAATCGGACTTCCCGTACCTCAGGGCTTCACTATCACCACAGAAGCTTGTACACAGTACTATGAGGATGACCGCCAGATCAATGACGAGATCATGGGACAGATTATGGAATATGTCGCAAAGATGGAAGAGATCAACGGCAAGAAGTTCGGAGATCTTCAAAATCCTCTATTAGTATCAGTTCGTTCAGGTGCACGTGCATCCATGCCCGGTATGATGGATACCATTCTTAACCTCGGACTTAACGACGATGTAGTAGCCGCTATGATCAAGGGCAACCCCGATCCTAAGTTTGAGCGTTTCGTTTATGATTCATACAGACGTTTCATTCAGATGTTCTCCGACGTAGTTATGGAAGTCGGAAAGAAGTATTTCGAGCAGCTCATCGACAAGATGAAAGAAGAAAAGGGCGTTAAGTTTGACGTTGACTTAACAGCAGCTGACCTTAAGGAACTTGCTACACAGTTCAAGGCTGAGTACAAGAACCAGTTAGGTACAGATTTCCCTTCAGATCCCGTAGTACAGTTAAAAGAAGCTATCCGCGCCGTATTCCGTTCATGGGATAACCCCAGAGCAAATGTATACCGTCGTGATAACGATATCCCTTATTCATGGGGTACAGCAGTAAACGTAATGCCCATGGTATTCGGTAACCTTAACAATGAGTCAGGTACCGGTGTTGCATTCACACGTGATCCCGCTACAGGCGAGAAGAAGCTCATGGGTGAGTTCCTTGTAAACGCACAGGGCGAGGACGTAGTAGCAGGTGTTCGTACACCTATGCCCATCACACAGATGGAAGAGCAGTTCCCCGATGCATACAAGCAGTTCGTTCAGGTATGTGAGACTCTTGAAAATCACTACCATGATATGCAGGACATGGAGTTCACAGTAGAAAACAAGAAGCTCTACATGCTCCAGTGCCGTAACGGTAAGAGAACAGCACAGGCAGCACTTAAGATTGCTTGTGACTTAGTAGATGAAGGTATGAAGACCGAGGCTGAGGCAGTAGCTATGATCGATCCTCGTAACCTTGACACACTTCTTCATCCTCAGTTTGATGTAAAGGCATTAAAGGAAAACACACCTTTAGGCAAGGGCCTTGGCGCTTCACCCGGAGCAGCTTGCGGACAGGTTGTATTTACAGCTGATGACGCTGAGAAGTGGGCAGCAAACGGCAAGAAGGTTGTTCTTGTACGTCTTGAGACCTCACCTGAAGACATTACAGGTATGAAGGCTGCACAGGGTATCCTTACAGTACGTGGCGGTATGACCAGCCATGCAGCAGTAGTTGCACGTGGTATGGGTAAGTGCTGTGTATCAGGCTGTGGCGACATCAATATGGATGAAGAAAACAAGCAGTTCACATTAGCTGGCAAGCTCTTCAAAGAGGGAGATGAGATCTCCATCGACGGTACCACAGGTAACATCTATGACGGTATCATCAAGACAGTAGATGCATCCATCGCAGGCGAGTTCGGACGCATCATGGGCTGGGCAGACAAGTTCAGAAGACTTAAGGTTAGAACCAATGCAGATACACCTCAGGACGCTAAGAAGGCACGTGAGCTCGGCGCAGAAGGCATCGGCCTTTGCCGTACAGAGCATATGTTCTTCGAAGCAGACAGAATCGCAGCATTCCGTGAGATGATCTGTTCCGATACAGCTGAAGAAAGAGAGAAGGCATTAGAGAAGATCCTTCCTTATCAGCAGGGTGACTTTGAGAAGCTTTACGAAGCACTTGAGGGATGTCCCGTATGTATCAGATTCCTTGATCCTCCTCTTCATGAGTTCGTACCTACCGAGGAAGCTGACATTGTAAAGCTTGCTGAGGCACAGGGCAAGCCCGTAGAAGAGATCAAGGCATTCATCAATGCACTTCACGAGTTCAACCCTATGATGGGACATCGTGGATGCCGTCTTGCAGTTACATATCCTGAGATTGCAAAGATGCAGACCAAGGCTGTTATCCGTGCAGCTATCAACACCAAGAAGGCACATCCCGACTGGACAGTTGAGCCTGAGATCATGATCCCTCTTGTATCAGAGGCACTTGAGCTTAAGTATGTTAAGAAGGTAGTAGTAGAGACAGCAGACGCTGAGATTGCTGCAGCAGGTGCAGATCTTAAGTACCAGGTAGGTACCATGATCGAGATTCCCAGAGCAGCACTTACAGCAGACGTTATCGCTAAAGACGCTGACTTCTTCTGCTTCGGTACCAACGACCTTACACAGATGACCTACGGATTCTCAAGAGATGATGCAGGTAAGTTCTTAACAGCTTACTATGATGCAAAGATCTTAGAGAACGATCCTTTCGCAAAACTTGACCAGGTAGGTGTAGGTAAGCTCATGAAGCTCGCTATCGAGCTCGGCAAGCCCGTTAATCCTAACCTCCACATCGGTATCTGTGGTGAGCACGGCGGAGATCCTTCATCAGTTGAGTTCTGTCACAAGATCGGACTTGACTATGTAAGCTGTTCACCTTTCCGTGTACCGATTGCAAGACTTGCAGCAGCACAGGCTGCAATCAACTCGGGAAGGTAAATGAACATTCAGAGTGCTACATTTACTTGACCACTTTGGTTATAACCTATGATTTGTTAAGGGATTATGTAAATAATCTTTCTGATCATAGGGTCATACGAAAGATGGAAGACATAGTAATGGACATTTACATCTGAATAATTTGTCTATGATAAGAGACTAAACAATAAACCTGAAAAGGAATATTGCTTGGTCTCTTTTTTTGTTTTCTATCCGGAGGGGAGGTGAGATAAGTGGTTAAGTTAAGGATCATGGGTACTCCAAACGATATTAAGTGGTTTGTAAAGCTGATCCATCGGCACAAAAAGATTAAAGTCAACTGTATATCAGACAATCTGCCGGTAAAAGGATCCAATAGGTACAAAAGAGTTCATATGGAAATCGAAAAAAACATGGAGGAAGAACAATGAATAACACTACAGCGATAAGTGCGGAAAAGAGAAAAAATAGTAAGGTGGTCAGCGTAGCCAATCAGAAAGGCGGAGTTGCAAAAACCACGACAGCAGTGAATCTGGGTATTGGATTGGCAAGGGAAGGACGCAGGGTCTTGCTTATAGATGCAGACGCTCAGGGTTCTCTTACCGCAAGTTTGGGAGTCCAGGAGCCGGATTCATTAGAATATACGCTTACAACGGTTATGGGTTATATGATCAACGATGAAAGCTTCGATATTAAAAAAGGAATCATTCATCACGAAGAAGGTGTGGATCTGATGCCTGGCAATATAGAGCTTTCAGGTATGGAAGTGTCACTCGTAAACATTTTGAGCAGGGAATATGTCTTAAGAGAGTATATAGAGCTCATTAAAGACGATTATGATTATATCATAATAGATTGCGCTCCTTCACTTGGTATGGTCACTATAAACGCCTTTGCTGCGTCTGACAGTATACTTATCCCATGTCAGGCAGGATACCTGCCTGCTAAGGGCTTGGAACAGCTGGTTAAAACAATCAGAAAGGTGAAAAAACAGAAGATTAACCCTGACCTGAAGATTGCAGGGATTTTGCTCACGATGGTTGATGGCCGGACAAATTTCTCTAAAGAGATAATCAAACTCATAGAAAAAGGTTATGGCACGATAGTTCCGATTTTTAAAAATGAAATTCCCATGTCTATCCGTGTAGCTGAATGTTCAGCTTTAAGATGAAAGATAAGGCCATGAAAGGCATAGTGGTATTCACATTTATGATCCTCACATCTTTTTCGGATTGGGGAGTATTGGGCCTCTTCATGGTATGGCTATTCCATATTTATAGGGAAGACAGAAAGAAACAGCTCATATCATACTTCAGCTTATGTATGGCTCAGATGATGGTAGCGGTTCTTGTTATATCTTCTGGTACTGTAGCATGGTATGATGGAATCTGGCAGATTGGAATGTTATTACCAATAATCCTGATCTACTTCTACAACGGAGAATCCGGAAAGAAAAATATAGTCAATAAATGGTCATTTTACTTGTTTTATCCTATACATTTCCTTGTATTTTGGCTTATTTTAAAAGCTTAAAAAGTTTGACGGGAGAGTATATATTTGGTATACTCTTAAACAAGTTAGAAAAATTAACTTTTAATTAAAACTGCTACAGGGGATAGAGCAAATGAACGCAAGGGAGTTTTTGGAAATATTGCATGTTGCAGAAAAGCTGAAAGATACACCTCGGCACTGTACTACGTCAAAAGGCAGAACAGAGAGCGTTGCCGAGCACAGTTGGAGGATATCCCTGATGGCGATGTTGCTACGGCATGAGTTTCCGGAGGTAAATATCGATAAAGTTGTTGATATGTGTCTGATCCATGATCTTGGAGAGTGCTTTACCGGAGATATACCTACATTTGTCAAAACAGACAGTGACCGGAAAGTTGAAGATGATCTTCTGTCAATATGGGTAAAGGGCATGCCTCAAGAAGTATCTGCGGATATATCTGCACTATATAGAGAGATGGATGAGCAGAAGACGCCGGAAGCCAAGCTTTATAAGTCTTTAGATAAGTTGGAAGCGTTGATTCAGCACAACGAATCACCATTGAAGACTTGGTCAGAGAATGAATATGAGTTAAACAGGAAATATGCGTTTGATACCGTGGCCTATTCAGAGTGGTTGACTGGCTTACGTGAAGAGATA
>JAFZJK010000134.1 GCA_017553965.1 Lachnospiraceae bacterium
AGATCTCCCTTATCTCCCATTTTACTGCGGAGCTTTTTAACATGTGTATCTATAGTTCTGGCATCACCGAAATAATCATAGTTCCATACATTGTTCAATATCTTATCACGCGATAATGCCACACCTTTGTTTTGTATAAAGTATTCAAGAAGTTCAAACTCCTTTAAACTGAGTTCTATAGGGCTGCCGTCAACATATACCTCATGAGCCTGCCTGTCGAGCTTAATGCCCCCTATCTCAACAGTATCCGTATCAAAATTACCCGTACGCCTGAGTATCGCATCTATACGGGCCACAAGGATCTTGGGACTGAACGGTTTTGTTATATATTCATCGACACCAAGCTCAAAACCGAGCAATTCGTCCTTTTCATCTCCCCTTGCCGTAAGCATGATGATCGGCACCTTGGAATTTTTCCTTATCTCACGGCATACCTGCCAGCCGTCCATCTTGGGCATCATTACATCCAAAATGATAAGCGCTATATCCTTTTCGGAATAGAAAATATCGCAAGCCTGCTCACCATCGGCAGCCTCCAATACCTGTATCCCGTTTTTATTCAGGAAGTCTTTGACCAGTTTTCTCATCCTGCTCTCATCATCAGCTATCAGAACCTTGATCACGTCCATCTGTTTCGCCTCCCAATTGACTTTCTTTTTCCCTTATTGCCTGCTCACGTTCGGATAGTTCTTCCGCCCAGGCTGCATATTTATCCTGTATGTTTTTCTCCGTATCGCTGAATGGGGTATTCCCGCTCTTTACTGCTAGGATAAATAATATAAGTATTATGATAAACAGTGCAGAAATAACATAATAGCACTTTTTAACCTTGTTCTTATAATGGTCCGCCACGGATTTCAACTTATTCTCACGATCGATATGACTTTTTATATCGCGCTTTAACTGTTTTTCCTCATTCGAAAACTCTTCTTCTATCTTGTTCTCCAAGGTGTTTAAGCCTTCATCCATGTTCTCTTCGCCCTGAGAAATGGCAGCATCGGTCTCCAATGCGTCTTCGTCACCGTACGATGAAAGCTTGCCCTTTTTATTGTTTTCCCCCTTTATCGGGATCATCCTGATCTGCGAATCATCCACCACACCGCTTTGGATACAGTAATCTCTAAGCTGTTTTAAAAAGGTCAGCCCGACAACGGTATTCATATCCTGACGGTCAAGCAGCTTATAGTACACAAGCAGTGCAACCTGGGGATCGCTTATATTCATTCTCTCGGAAACATATTCTATTATATCGGACTCTTTTTTTGCCAAAGCATAGTCCATCGAGTCATCAAACTGGAAACCGCCAATCTTTAATCCTTCCCACATGCCAGATCTCCTTTTTAGTTTGTTTCAATAGAGTCTATAATGATCTCTGCCTCCTGATCCTCCTCGTAAGACGCTATAACCTTATCCAGAACATCAAGACCATCATATGCTTGTCCGAACACGGCAATATGTCCGGTCAGCCACGGTGCTCCTCCGTACTTCATGAATAAGTCAAGTTCCTCACGGGTAATCTCTGTCTCATATCCGAATTTGATATAGTCTGTAAAAGTATAGCCCTTATGTTCAATAAGAGTCTCCATATCGGCAAGGCTCTGTTTATCTATGCATACGATCTCAAACCCCGAAGCATTACACTTATCATCGTCAGATGGGCTAAAGCATAACGCCCCCTTAAACGGATACAGATGTCCGCTGTGCTCACGGGTTACTTTTTTATCCGCATCCTTTGTTTCGCTTCCGGCCATCAGGATATAATCCTCTATAATGTTATATACGGGCTTTCCGTCATAATAACCCGACCGGCACGCATTAAGGAACGCCTCGACAAGTTCAGGCTCCTCATCGGTATATAGCCTGAAAGATATGGAGCCGTAATCTCTTATATTGATCCTGGCCAGGCTGTATTTTCCTTCTTTCGTAAACTGTTTCGGAGTCTCTGTTTCTTCATCCGAACAGCCCGACACAAATATTATGCAAAAAACAAGCACAAACATGATGCTTATTCTTTTTTTAATGTTAGTTTTTCTTAACATTTCCAACCTCTTTTAATCGTATCCCTATATATCATTTTATGTGAATTACCGCAACATGTCAACTTTTATATGGGTTAAAACACAAAAAAATCACAAATAAAAAAGACATATGATCGGCTGTTTCTTTCATATGTCTTTTAAGTGGACCAGAGGGGAGTCGAACCCCTGTCCGAAAGCCTATTCACCCCGGTTTCTTCCATCACAGTCTGTGATCTGTCATTCCCTCTATGTCACGCCCACAGACAGGCTTGACATTTCAGTAGCTTCATGTTTCTACTTCCGGCTCAAAGCTTTGCCGAAAGAGTTCCCCACCTGGATGACGCCGGTTACGGGAGTAAACCCCCGCGGGACCTCACGGCTTCTCCTCCTGCGCAGTGGGCTACACAGGTCCGACGTGCTGCACGTTAGGCAGCTAAAGCGTAATTTTCATTAGCGTTTATATTTAGTTATCCGTTTATTTAGGTGAGTTCAGACTCTCACCGATGGCTTCCAAAGCTTCAAAACCCCCGTCGAAACCAGTACTGGCCCGTTGGTATATAGGATCGGCTGTGATCCTTTTAAGATCAGCCGTAATTCCTCTCCTTGAAACTCTTTTCTTCTTCTCGTTTTCTGTCCTTTTCCGCGATAGTCTCACGCTTGTCATAGAGCTTTTTACCTTTGGCAAGTCCTATAAGCACCTTTACAAGACCGTGATCCAGGTACACCTCAAGCGGTACTACGGTGTAACCCTTAACCTTTACTCCGGCATCGAGTTTCCTTATCTCTGCACGGTGAAGAAGAAGTTTTCGGGTCCTTAACGGATCCTTGTTAAAAATATTCCCCTTTTCATACGGACTGACATGCATTCCGAATATGTAGACTTCGTTATTCTCTATCTTGATATAGGATTCTTTGATGCTGCACTTACCCATTCTCATGGATTTTACTTCAGTACCGTGCAGTGAGATGCCGGCCTCATATTTTTCTTCGATAAAATAGTCAAAATAAGCTTTTTTGTTATTCGCAATAAGCTTTCTCGGCTTTTCCTTAGCCAACCTTCTCACTTCCTTTCCTATATCATCATTTTATCGCGTAGCTTCCCGTAACTGACCGCAACCGCCTTAATACCAGATGGCAGTATCAAGCCTCTGCATTTTCGTCGCATATCGAGAATATTATGCTCCGCAATAATTTATCGGCTTCTTCAAGCTTAACCTTAACCCTCTGTCCGAGTTTATAGCATTTGCTCTGGTTCTTGCCGATAAGCTGGTAATGCTCCTCGTCAAAGTAATAGTAATCATCCTTAAACTCATCGATCTTTACCATGCCTTCAACGGTATTGGGCAGCTCAATATATATGCCCATGGTCGAAATACCGGATATAACACCATCAAATGTCTCTCCGATATGAGGAGCCATAAATTCAATCTTTTTAAGCTTCTGTACTTCACGCTCTGCTTCATCCGCCCTGCGTTCGCACTTGCTCGACATAAATGCTACATCACTTAAGATCTTGTTGTAATGATTGATGCGCCTTTCATTAAGCTTACCGCGCAGGTTCTCCTTGATGATACGATGTATCTGCAGATCGGGATAACGTCTGATGGGTGAAGTAAAGTGACAGTAATACTTGGACGCCAGTCCGAAGTGCCCGTCGCACGTGGTAGTATACTTTGCCTGCTTCATCGACCTTAATGTAAGTCTGCTGATAAGAGCTTCTTCATCGGTACCTTCGATCTTCTCAAGAAGCTTCTGCAGTTCCTTCGGATGAATATCTTCATTCCCCATCTTTATGGTATATCCGAAATTATTGATAAAAATACCGAGCTTTGTAATCTTTTCAGGGTCCGGCGTATCATGCGTACGATAAACAAACGGGAGCTCCTGCCAGAAATAATCCTCAGCAACGGTTTCGTTGGCTGCCAGCATGAAATCCTCTATGATCTTGGTAGCCCTGTTGCGGTCATAGGGCTTGATCTCGGTAGGCTTACCCTTTTCATCAACCAGTATCTCACACTCGGGGATATCAAAGTCAATTGAGCCCCTCTTGTGTCTCTTTGATCTCAGTATCTCGCTAAGCTCCAGACAAAGATCGAACATTTCAGCAAAATCCCTGTATTCATCAAGAGTCTGCAAGATCTCATCGGATAATTCTTCCTTAAACTTCAGCTCTGTTATTTTAACGTTTTTATCCGCAAGTTTAGAGAAAAGCTCTTCCTTACTGCCGTCATAGTTTTCGATGGCATCGTTTACTCTCTGGACATTCGTATAAGTCATGCGTCTGTCTACGTTTATCAGAGTCTCGGCTATTCTGTGACCTTTTATCTCACCCTTGGGACTGATATCCATTATACAGCTCATGGCAAGACGGTCAGTCCCCTGGTTAAGTGAACAGATACCGTTTGAAAGCTCATGAGGAAGCATAGGGATAACACTGTCTATAAGATAATTACTTGTTCCACGCTTTAATGCCTCTTTATCAAGCGGAGAGTTTTCACGCACATATTCCGACACATCGGCTATATGCACACCGAGTGTGTACATACCGTCCTTTTTGGAGATGGTTATGGCATCGTCTAAGTCTTTTGCCGACTCGCTGTCTATAGTGATGGTCTTTTCATCCCTTAGATCAAGCCTGCCGATCTTATCTTCTTCAGCCACCTCGGAAGGGATGGTCTTAAGCTCATTAACCACACCGTCAGGGAACTCCAGCGGGATACCAAACGCTCTGATGACCGATACTATATCGGTACCCGGATCGTCAATATGCCCTATGATCTCCGTTACATGACCTTCAGGGTTTTTATCCGGACCACCGAAATCCGTCATCTCGACCACAACCTTGTGGCCTGTGACTGCACCCTTGGTGAACCCGTGCGGGATAAATATGTCAGACCCGAACTTTCTGTTATCCGGTATAACAAAACCGTAAGTCTTGGTACGCTGGAATGTACCGGTGATCTTATCGTTTGCTCTTTCAAGGATGCTTACAACCTCGCCCTCACGGCTTCTTCCCCTTGAAGGCTCATCCACGATACTGATAAGTACCTTGTCTTTATCATGAGCACTGCCTGTTTTATCCGGCGGGATAAAAATATCCTCCTCTTCACCCTCAATCCGGACAAAACCGAAGCCCTTAGCCGTACCCATAAAATATCCGGCCATCATTTCGGCACCTGCTGCCCTTAAGCGGCTTTTTCCGTCATAGAGTACCTTACCTTCGGAGATAAGCTTATCTATAACTTCCTTAAACTCTTCTTTTTCGTTTCTGGGTACCTGTAAGAGACTTGCCAGTTCCTTCAGCTTCATCGGAGTGTACTCAGCACTCTGAATAAAAGCGTATATTCGTTCCTTTTTCTCCTCTAATTCCTGTATATCCATAATCTCACCCCAATATAATTAATACCCCGTATCTATTGATTATACTATGAAAACCCCGATTAAGCAAGTAAAATCAAAGGGGCTTTGGCAGTTCCAGCTCAATAACCCTTACTTCACGGCCTTTGACTGTCAGATTATGAGTACTTATGCATTCACACTCCTTAAAGCCTACCGATCTGTAACAGTTATATGCCGCAGCATTACATTCACATACTCCGAGAGTAACCTTCTTCGCCTTAAGTATCTCAAAAGCATACTTTAATCCGAGTTCCAGCATCCTCTTGCCGTAACCCATACCGCGTTTTGAGTTATCCACTACGATCCATCCCAAACGGATGACTCTTTTGTCTCCGTTCAGATATCTCATGATGAAATGACCTACCGCACCGCTGTCATCATAAGCAGTCATTGGATAGAAATTGTCAGGCTCCGCACAGTCACCGTTCTGTTCCGTATACTTTTTATTTATTGTCTCGCCGTCTATAGGGAAGCTTCCGAATCTTGCACCGCCCCACATATCAAATACTTCTTCATCCATCAGCCACGATGCGATCTTTTCGCTGTCGCAGCTCTTATAAGGCCTCAGCCTTAACATCGGAGCATTTCCGGCTTCCTGTCCGGCAAATACCGTGGTCTTCATGGGTGCAATATCTATTTCACCCATATTCAGATACATATGGTTGAAATATTTAACTATCTGCTCCATATCTTCCTCGAGTACGGCATGTCCGACCTTATGGAAATTGACAACCAAATGATCCGAAAGATCATTTTCCTTGTAAACTTCGTCCGCTTTTTTATAGCACTCCCACATAGCGGGTGCGTTAACCCAGTCCTCACCTGTGCATGCCGCTACGATAAAATAATACCTGTCGGGGGACATGGCAAGTAATGCCAGATTTTCCTGGTCAATGGGTATATCGGAAGGTGCCTTATAATCAAGGAACTTATCATTAAACCATCCGCGTTCCGCATCCGACTGCAGGCAGTCAAGAGGCTCATTCTTTCCGTATGTATATTCTGCAGGAGCTCCCACTTTTCTTAAGTCATATGTTTTTCCGCAGGAAACGAAATTATAAAGTGCCAGTCCGCCGGCACCGGAGCATGCGGGTATCGTCATCCTAAATCTGTCATCAAATGCACCGCATACCGCAGTTGCCTTTCCGTACCTTGAAACACCGGTTACCATAGAGGCATCCGGATCAAGTCCGAATTCTTTTCCAAGACCGTTATACACGGCATCCAGGACCTTAGAAGCTCCCCAGGCCCATGCCATAAGGGCACCTGTCTGTGAACCCGATTCACTTCCGTAAGGATACAGGTCGTAAAAAGCACCGTTATGTTCAGTATCATCCGAAGCTATCTTACCTATTTCCATGAAGAACAGAGCATACCCTTTATTAAGAGCATAGTCAAGCGGCTGGATAGGATGCATACAGATAATGAACGGTGATCCTTTTGCATACTCTTTCCTGTCCTCATCCTTAGGGATATATGCATGTATGATAAATTCCGTTTTCTTATCGTCTTTCTCAACTTTTATTTTAACGAGTTCCCCGCCTATCACCTCAAAAGGATTACGGAACCCTCCTCTTTTCTCCTTAGCCTTCGGATCCTCTCCCAAAAGCTCATACGAAACCTTCTCTCCGCTTCTCCATACTCCGTACATGTTTTCTTCGTAAAAACGACGGATCTCCTGCTTGTCGAACGACATATGCCACACCTCTTTTCCATTGGATAGAAACACCGCAGATCACGATGTTTCCTTTGATTATATTACTACTTTTCCTTATTTCATGCAAGAAATAAAAATAGTCTTGACGGAATAGTCTTATAAGAGTAAAATGATAGTGTATGAGCTTTTGTAATACTATTTGACACAGTTGTTTTTATCGGATTATGCAAGGAATGGGATATTATGGATATACTTGGTTTTTATACCCTAATTGAATATTGCAGGAATAAAAGGACGTTTATCCAGACCCATAATATTCCTGACCCGGATGCCATTGGCTCGGCTTTTGGCCTGCAGAAGATATTCAGGTCCTTTGGTCTGAGAGCCACTATCTGCTATGACGGCGAACTTGACAGGATCAGTGCCGAAAAAATGCTTGATATGTTTGGCATCGAAATGTTTTCCAACAGCGAATTAAGGGATTCCATAACCAAGGATGACTGCATCATATGTATCGATACACAGAATAAAGCGGGTAATATCACCGACTTAAACGGAGATGAAATAGCCGTTATCGATCACCATCCCGAGGTGGAATATACCCACACATATAACTATCTGTATAAGGACATCAGAAAAGTAGGTGCCTGCTGTTCAATTATAGCACAGTACTTTAAAGAGCTTGAGATAGAGCCCAGCTCCGATACAGCCACGGCGCTGCTTCACGGCATAAAAATGGACACTCTCCAGTTTACCAGAGGTGTCACCAAAACAGATATCGAAATGTTCAGTTATCTAAGCGATTACATCGATGATGATAAATTAAAAGGCCTTGAAATAAGCGGTATCGTCTTTAACGACCTTAAGACTTACAGTGCGGCCATTAACAACATACACGTATTTGATTATCTCGGTATATCATATATCCCTTTCCCGTGTCCGGATTCACTGGTATCCATGGTTGCTGACTTTATCATGTCCTTGAAAGAGATACAGGTTGCCGTAGTTTACAATGTACGTCCCGACGGTCTGAAATTCTCCGTACGTTCCGAAAAAAGAGAGGTCGATGCAGGAGTACTTGTTTCAGCAGCTCTGGCAGGCTTAGGTAACGGCGGCGGACATGCGGCGATGGCCGGCGGCAGGATCAAATCCCAGAGACTTTCCGAACTGGGACCTTTCCGTGAGCATTTTATAAACGACAGGTTTATGAAGATGCTCGGAATACAAAATAAGCGCAGCATAAGACAGTCACTGCTGCCCTCGGGAAATATCAATATCGATATCAAAAATCTGGAATGATCTATTTCCCGATCACCTGTTCCATACATACCTTCAAGGGCTTAAGCCCCATAGATTCATAGAATTTCATTGCTCCGGGATTGCAATTCCATACGTTAAGTGTGATATTGTAGATCCCGGTATTTTTTGCATATTCCAGGATATAATTGTACAGGTCTGCTCCCACTCCACGCCTTCTAAACGCCTCATCCACGCAGATGTCATCTATATACAAAGTCTTTATATCGGTTAATACCGGATCGTCTTTCTCCTGTTTATGTATGCAGAAGGCATGTCCCATAACTGTATCTTCTTCATTAACACATACAAATACCGGGGTATCCTTATTCGCGATTATTTCTTCAAGCTGTTCTGCATTATACTTGGTAGCCGGGCCTTTAAAGATATCGGGACGTCCGTTATGATGTACCATATCAACCTGTACCAAAAGCTTAAGTATAGAAGGTATATCCTTTTTTAACGCAGGTCTTACCATATTAATCCTCCCCAACCAAATGTACTGTTTTATAATCATGCCCTGTAGCAGGCAGGAATATATCTATAGTATCCTTTGTCTTGATCTTCAGGCTCGAAGTACATACACAGGGATGACACCCGATCTCATCACCCTTAAGCACATCCTCATCTATCAAAAGCTGTACCGCATGATCCTTATCATTCATAAGCCCCATGATGCTGACGGCTCCGGGCTCTATATCAAGGTATTTAAGCATATCCTCCGGCTCCGCAAACGAAAGCCTCGATGAACCTATCTGTGACGAAAGCTCCTTGGTCTTAAACTTCTTGTCTCCCGGCATCATAAGCAGATAAAACTGAGTTTTCTGCCTGTTGCAAAGGAACAGGTTTTTACATATTATCACGCCAAGGATAGCGTCTATTTTATTGCAAGCCTCCATATTGTTGGCTGCTTCATGATCGGTCCTGATATATTCTATCCCAAGACTGTCTAAGTAATCATAGGTCCTGATCTCTCTGGGTAATCTTCCCTCTGTGTTTTCCGGTCTGCCCTTATATAATTCCATTTCTCTGTTTCCTCTTTGTTTTTATCCGGCGATATGCTTCTCCGCCTTTTCCTGCCTAGTATATCATACCCCATTTCAAAAAGCCATACTTTATTCTCAATTGACTTATACACTTGCATTTGATATACTTTATATGCTATAAAAATACTGTCACACCCGAATAATGAGGTACATGATGAATATAATAAAATTAGGAAAAACAGGGATCGTTACGGTCCAAAACGGCTTCGGTGCATTGCCGGTCCAACGCTGTGATATGGATACAGCCGAGAAAATACTAAAGAAAGCATACGAAGGCGGTATGACTTATTTTGATACCGCCCGTTCATATACCGACAGTGAAGAAAAACTCGGAAGAGCGCTGTCCGGAGACAAAAATATCAGGTCAAAGATATTTATAGCTACAAAAACTCCTTCCAAAACTCCTGAAAACTTTTGGAAGGATCTGGATACATCCCTTAATAAGCTTAAAACCGACTACATAGATGTCTACCAGTTCCATATGGCTGAACGATGTTACAGACCGGATGATGGGACCGGTATGTATGAATGCATGCAAAAGGCTAAGGCCGAAGGCATGATAAAGCACATCGGCATCACCGCACATAAGATACTGGTCGCAAAAGAAGCCGCCGAGAGCGGACTTTATGAAACCCTGCAGTTCCCGTTCTCCTATCTTTCGGGTGCTCAGGAGCTTGACCTTGTTGAAACCTGTAAAAAGAACGATGTGGGCTTTATAGCCATGAAGGGACTGGCCGGAGGACTCATCAACAGGTCAGATGCCGCCATGGCATTTATGTCACAATATGACAATGTAGTACCTATCTGGGGTATCCAAAGAGAGTCGGAGCTTGACGAATGGCTGTCATATATGGAAAATACACCTTCCATGACAGGCGAGATTAAAGAGTATATCGAAAAAGAACGTACGGAACTTGCCGGTGAATTCTGCAGAGGCTGCGGATACTGTATGCCCTGCCCCATGGGTATCACCATCAACCAGTGTGCCAGAATATCGCTTATGCTGCGCCGTGCACCTTCTGCCAACTGGCTTTCAGAACATTGGCAGAATGAGATGAAGAAAATAGACACCTGTATAAACTGCCGCCAATGTGTATCAAAATGTCCTTATGAACTCGATACTCCTGCCCTTCTTAAAAAGAACTACGAAGATTATAAGATGGTTTTGGCAGGTGAAAGAAAAGTCTGATAAAGGTAATCAAATAAGCCGCCGTACTTATCACAGTACGACGGCTTTTTAAAACCCTTCATCAAGCAGCTCATTATATGCTGAATTGGCCTCTTCCGCTTCTTTTTTCTTTCTCCATGCTCCTATCTCACTGCAGATGGCAAGCATTTCATCAACTACCAGCTCAGCGCTCCTCGGTTTAACATATTTTAGATATGCTATCATCCTTTCCATAGCCTTTATCCCGCCAAGCTGTCTTGCCACTTCATCTCCGAGTTCCTTAGGAAATCCAAGAGTTTTAAGCTCTGAAATAAGCCTTTCTTTTGTCCTTAACCATTCATAGTTCCCGTTCATATATAAAACCTCTTTTACATCCGTTTAACTATAATCTAATGTATCAGAAGCCGATCAAAATGTCAATCAGGGCTAATATTGACAGGCATTTTTCATTTGGATATAATATGTTTAGACAGTCCCAAACACTTAAAGCTATCGATTTACAAGGAGATATAACTATGGATAATGCTTCACAGGTTTACTTATTTGGCCAGATCCTCGGAACACATTCTTTTCTGTTAAAAGACGGCTTTCTTCGTCCCGATGAGTATTCTGAGATAGGTGCGCAGTATTTTCTGCCCGGCGGTGAAACCGGTACAGCTGCAACCGTGCTTAATTCTTTGGGTGTATCTGTAAAAATGGACGGTACATGGATCGGAACACAGGTAGCTCCAATGCTAAAAGAGTTCTATGCCGGCACAAAGGTCGACCTTTCTTCCATGAACTTTTCCTATGATGATCCCGGTGTTATGGACTATGTAGTTATAGCAGGTCTTGTACGCTCCCCTATGGGAAGATTCCAGACTCTTTTTTCCACCGGAGAAAGATGGTGGAGCATCCCACAAGAAAAAGATATCGCAAACTGTAAAGCAGCGGCTATAGATCCTTTTTTCGGTGCCGAAACAAAGCTTGCCGCCGAACTGTGCATCAAGCACAATATCCCCTATGTAACGATAGATTCCAGACATGATTCATTTTTACATAAACATGCCGCTATAAACGTTGTTTCCAAGGAATGCACCGAAAACGATTACAAGGGCATGGCTCCCGAAGAGATCATGAAGCTGATGCAAAGTGAAGCCGAAGGACTTACCATAATCACTCAGGGTGGCGGCGATATGCTCTACGGAAGAAAAGGCGGAGAAATCCATAAAATGAGCCCTTTCAAAGTTGAAGTAAAAAGCACTCTCGGTGCGGGTGATACCTATAAAGCAGGTTGCGTATATGCCCTCCTTAACGGTATGTCCGATGAAGAAACGGTACGCTTTGCCAGTGCCTGCTCAGCCATAGCTATCTCCAGGTTCCCGCTTCCTCTAAACCCTCCGAAGCTCGACGAGGTGGAAAATTTAATCTGCAAAAATAATCTGTAATATATAAAAAATAAACGGAGATTAAAACCCGGTAAGGTTCTGATCTCCGTTTTCTTTCTGGTATTTCATACAAATAAAAACTGCTTTTCCTTATTAGTGTCATAAGGTGTTTCTTTTAATCCCTGGTTTTCCAAAGCATATTTTATCAGGGATTTGGTAAGACCGGGGACTGTTTCATCCTGTAAAGCTTTCTCTGTCGGCATCCATACCACTTCACTGTTCTCATCCATATCCGGTCTGGCTTCACCTTCCACGTATTCAGCCTCAAAC
>JAFZJK010000135.1 GCA_017553965.1 Lachnospiraceae bacterium
AGGAAAATAAAGAAATCCGCAAACTCTTCAGGAATAGTATCCGTAAGACCCATCATAAAGTTTGAAAGATTTTCCGAGTTCCAGCCGTTGGCCATGACCGCAATTTTTTTCTTCATGCCCCCTACATCCTTCCTTATAGACTGCCAAATGCGCTTTTACGGCATTTGACGGCATATAACAATACATTATATATTTTAATACTTTTTTTGTGTTCTTGCAAGGAAAAATTTAAAAATCCATCCCTTGACAAAGCTGTAAAAAAAATGTATGATTAGGCTTTGTAAGTCTGTCGTTTGGGAGGACCCGCATACAGATTCCCGGACGGCGCTTAAGGCAGCGGTGCAGGCGTGAAGTCTGACTTCAGACCCGCACTTAAGCCAAAAAAAGGGGCTGTCGAACCGGATGCTTTTCATCAGGTACGACAGCCCCTTTTTTTATTTTGTTTTCTTATTTTTTTCGTTTTTTGCCAATTTCTCCGATCTTATAACCGCAATATCGTTCTCTTTCAAGATCAAAGTATCGGTAGGCAGCAGCGTAAGCTCATCCCTTATCACCAAATACAATGTGCATCCGTACTTTTCCTTAACCTCGATCACCTTTTTCCCTACAAACTCATGCCCGTGAGAAAGTACTATCTCGCCTATCTTTTCCACATCTGTAAGGTTTCTTTCCGATTCGGAATTAAGCCTGTACTGCTCAACGAATCCGGCACTTATGATACCGGTAGGTATGGCCACCAGACCGACACCGGCAAATGCGATGATAATTCCCATGATCTTTCCGATAACGGTTATCGGATAGATATCTCCATAACCGACGGTAAGCAGAGCAGATACACTCCACCACATTCCGGAAAAAGCATTTTCAAAGCCTTCGTTCTCAGCATGTTCAACTGAATACATTCCCAGCGAAGCTGCAAGCATTATTATAAAAATGATGACCAACGAAGAACCGATCTGTTTCCATCTGTCATGGATAACAAGCCTGATGACATTGAACGAGTCATACTGCGTATTGATCCTGAACAGGTGAAATATTCGTACTATCCTTAAGATCCTGAATGCTATAAAGCCCGACAGGAACACAAACGGGAGTATGGTAAGCAGATCCACCACGCCGTCAAAAGAGACCATAAAATGCAGTCTGCTCTTAACCTTGGAATCTTCCGGATACAGATAGTCCGCCGTGATCAGTCTTAAGATATACTCTATACAGAATACGATCACCGTCACGCCTTCTATCACCATAAAAACCGTCGACAGTTCCGAAAGCTCATCAAATGTCTGAAGAAAAGTCACCAGGATATTCAGCAGGATAACAACCGTGAGGCCTATGTCAAACATACGGCTCGGCATATTATCCCTGCTCCCTATCTGGATGATATTAAATATCTTTTTTCTCATTCTCTTTTTTACCCTGAATATTATGCATCTTATAACGACCGGATACTTCAGTGTAAGCTTACTCCGCAGTCAGATGCAGTACGCTGCAGGCAGGGATACTGAACGAAATACCGCCTTCGCAGAGTTCTGCCGCAAAGCTTTCGGTATGAACTGTATCGGGAGCATCGAATGTATTGTAAGCATTCATCTTACCTGTAACGATCTCGCCCGATACCTTGGAAAGCTTCTTATCAGCCACAAGAGCCTTGATATCGTAAGCATCCGTACATGAAAGGTTACAAACTGTAATATGGAGCTTTCCGTCCTTGTCAACAGATACGGACTCTGAAAGATTGGGAACCTTGTTCTTTTCGGTACCAATCTTCTCGCTCTCTATGAAGCTGTCCACAAGCTCGTTATCCTGATGAGCCTTGTACATGTTAAATACGTGATAGGTAGGTGTCTTAACCATCTTGCTGCCCTCGGTAAGGATAACCGACTGCAGTACGTTTACGAGCTGAGCGATGTTAGCCATCTTCACTCTGTCACAATGCTTGTTGAAGATATTCAGGTTGATACCTGCTACCAGTGCATCTCTTATGGTATTCTGTTGATATAAGAATCCGGGATTTGTGCCGGGCTCTACATCATACCATGTACCCCATTCATCAACCATAAGACCAACCTTGTGGTCCTTGTCATACTTATCCATTATAGCGGTATGATGGTTGATGAGTTCCTCCATAAACAGGGTCTTATTTAATGTGTTATACCAGTCTTCCTCATTAAATTCGGTAGCACTTCCCTTATGCATCCAGTCATTGGGTACGGTATAGTAGTGAAGTGAAAGGCCGTTCATAAAGCCATGGAAATGCTCCGCATTCTTAAAGCATGTCTTCATAACAACATCTGTCCACTCATAATCGCCCGCATTTGCACCGCAGCAGATCTTGCTGATCCTGTTCTCGGGATTATAGTTTCTGATGTATGTCTGATATCTTCTGTAAAGGTTTCCGTAATAATCGGGATTCATGTTTCCGCCGCAGCCCCAGTTCTCGTTGCCTACGCCGAAATAATCAACCTTGTAAGCTTCCTCATGCCCGTTTTTCTTTCTCATATCGGCCATGGGTGAAACACCCTCAAAGGTCATGTATTCAACCCACTCGCTCATCTCCTGAACGGTACCGCTGCCCACATTGCCGTTGATATATGACTTACAGCCGAGCTGACGTACAAGCTCCATAAATTCATCTGTACCGAAGCTGTTATCCTCCAGTACTCCGCCCCAATGGGTGTTGATCATCTTCTTTCTGCCCTCTTTGGGACCTATTCCGTCCTTCCAGTGATACTCGTCGGCAAAGCATCCGCCCGGCCAGCGAAGTACGGGTATCTTCATCTCCTTTAACGCCTCTACGACATCCTTTCTCATACCGTTGACATTGGGGATATCCGAATTTTCTCCAACATAGATGCCCTCATAGATGCATCTTCCGAGATGCTCGGAAAAATGTCCCTGTAATTCGGGATTGATGTGTCCTTTGGTTACCCCGGGGTTGATGAATAATTTAAACATGATTCTCTCCTTATCCTCTGTTATATTTATTTTTATGTTTATGTTTCCCTTTATAGACCTCTGTTTCGCCCTCTGAAAGCCCCAGCTCTTCATCCTCACGCCTTCTGTTCATGAAATAGATGAAATTATCGATCGCGTTCAGTATATCGGCGAATTCCTCTCTGGGGGCCTCATCTATGTACCTGGTAAGTATCTCGTTTTCCGCATCACCCTTGTATCTTCCGTAGAAGATATCAAAAAGGTTGTGTCCGCGCATGAAGATCTTTATGGTCTCCATGTTGCGTTTTAAGTCCTCCTTGCTCCTTACCACAAGACCCGTAACCTCTTTCATACGTCTGGCACTCGGAAGTCTGTAAAGATAACTCTTAAACTTTGACAGGAGTATGTTGTAAAAATCTTCTTCCGTCTTTATGACCCCGATCTTTGCCATGATCTTGGGGTTGAGGAAATAATTCTCAAACGAATAATACTTAAGTACCAGCACGTTTTTCCGTGTGATCCTCGGTATGTTTGCGGGATCCTCCTTTGCCCTGTCACTGTAGTAAGAACAAAGCTGTTTAACCAGAGTCTCGGGTTTCTTTCCATCACTGTCACGTATCATTAAGAACTGATCCTTTAAGTACAGCTGGTTAATATACTTAAGGTTAGCATACGTCTTTATATTGGTACAGCTGTTTGTCGTAATGATCGATATTCTCTGCAGCGTACCGTCGTCATTATATACCTCGGAATAATACTTCTTAAGAAGCATAGGCAGTCTGTTGCTGTCCTGTTTGCCTTCGACGATGAACACAAAGTTTACGTTCATGACATCGCCCGCTGAATACCCGAGATCGTCCAGTATCCTGTTAATATCGGTATTATCCGAAATGGTGGTATTATAATCCTTATCCAGTACAACCTGGTTTATCTGCGAGGATTTAAAGTTAAATATCATATTCGGCGAATGTGTCGAGAATATGACCTGATTCTTCTTTGAAAGCCTGTACAGGATCTCACTTGCCGTTTTCTGCAACTGGGGATGAAGGTATATCTCAGGATCCTCTATCATAATGATACTTGAGATATTGCTGTTCTCATCCACATAAGCCTCAAGGAGTGACAGGATGTAGATACTCTTTGCTCCGGCACTTAACGTATCCACCGAATCGGCTCCGTAATGATCCTTTTGCATTACGACCGTATCCATGGTGAAAAGCTCTTTTGTGTTAAGCTTGACCCTGAACTCGATATCCTGCTTTCTTCCGCTGTTGCGTATATAGTAATAATTCAGTCTCTCTATAAATTCATCC
>JAFZJK010000136.1 GCA_017553965.1 Lachnospiraceae bacterium
GTATTTGTGATCCAATTCAAATAATCTACACAATTCTACCACATTATCATCAAAAAAGCTATATAATACATTGTGGTATAAAATATTATGGTATAAACTATGGTCCGGAAAATACATGAATGGAAAAGAAGAAAAATGAGCATATCAATTATACTCCAGCAGATGGGTGTTATCTGCATTTTGGTACTTATAGGCGTATACCTGTATAATAAAAAGATAATAGACGGCAGCAATTCACAAAAGCTTTCGGCTATAGTTGTCGACGTGTGTAATCCGGCACTTATTTTAGCCTCGATACTTTCCGGAAATATCACGGCGACACGCAGTGACCTTATTACCGCCATATATTTAGGTGCGGCATTTTACCTTCTTTTGGTGATCCTTGGTTTTGTGATCCCCAGGGTATTAAAGTCCGAACCCGCTAACAGAAAGTTTTATAATCTTATAACCGTATACACCAACACGGGCTTTCTGGGCATCCCGATCGCTAAAGCAATACTGCCTGACAATGCAATAATATATGTTATTGTTATAAACGTATTCTACAGTCTGCTGTTCTACACTCACGGTATGGCTGTATTACACTCCGGAATAGATAAAAACACCGGGATCAAGAGAAAGAATCCGCTTCTTTCCATCTTAAACCCCGGTACGGTTATGGCTATATTAAGTCTTGTAGTATTCTGGTTTGATCTGACACCTCCGCCAATCATTGCAAACACCATACAGTATATCGGAAATGCCACTGTATTTTTATCCATGGCTTTACTCGGTGTATCAATTGCCAGATCTTCATTTTTCAAGTCGTTTAAAAATATCAAGATATGGTTCTATATTGTACTGCGTATGATCATAGTACCGGTAGCTATCGTACTGGTTATGAAACTGCTTAGCTTTGATAATGATGCGATACTGGCTCTCTGCCTTATGGCTGCAGTTCCTGCCGGAAGCCTGCCTATGATCCAGGCAGAAAAAATGGGCCTTGATACGGAGTTATTATCATCCTCCATAGCAATGACCACATTTATATCTATATTCTCGATTACTGCGTTAATGTCCGTTATTTCTACGCTGTTATAATACAGCATTTGCATAACGTAACACCACTGCATATTACATATCAAATAAACTCAGCTGCTCATACTTCTCGGGAAGCTCATACATATAATTAAAACACTTTTCGGGTCTGTCAAGCAAACCATGCGCACTGCAAATACTTTTAAATACTTTAGTGAGCTCCCCGGTATTAGGACTTGGGAGCTCATATGCATTTCCGTATGTCCTTATATACTTTTCCTTCATCCCCGGGAAATGCTTATCTAACGCCGCATAATAATACTCTCTGTCACCTTCCCTTAACGTCAGTCCCATGCCAAAACATATTATACCCTTTACACCTACGCGGACACATTCATTTAGTATAGGGGTTATGTTTTCCTTGGTATCGTTAATAAAAGGAAGGATAGGTGAAAGCCATACGATAGTAGGTATCCCTCGCTTTTGCATTTCTTCCAGCACTTCAATACGTCTTTTGGTATTACATACATTGGGCTCGAGTATACTGCAGAGTTCATCATCATAAGTGGTAAGTGTAACCTGTACTACACATTTTGCTTCTTTGTTTATGGCTTCCAAAAGATCGATATCCTGCAGTATCCTGTCTGATTTCGTCTGTATGGCGACTCCGAACCCATGCTTTAAAATGATCTCCAAACACTTTCTGGTAAGCCTTAAGCTCTCCTCACAGTGCATATACGGATCGGACATAGCTCCGGTACCGATCATGCCCTTCTTACGCTTTGACCTTAGAGCCGCTTCCAAAAGCTCCGGTGCGTTCTTTTTTACTTCAATATCTTCAAAAGCATGAGTAAACTGATAGCACTTGCTCCTGCTGTCGCAGTAAATACAGCCATGCGAACACCCGCGGTAAATATTCATACCATAATGACCGCCGCTGCCGGTCAATATACCTTTCGCATCCACAAAATGCATACCGGTTACTCCCTTTACATATTACTGCAACAAATAAATTTTTATTCTCCAACGGCATGGAGTATCTCAGGCAATAGCTGTTTTTTACGGCTCATTACACCCGGCATATCGTATACCCTGTCGGAGATCAAACTATAAGGCAGATGGTTACCTGCTCTAAAATCAGTGATAAAAAGTACACTGTGCTCCTTTATAACATCCGTTATCATCAGTACTGCCCAGTCAAGTCCCTGGCGTTTTCTGACATCCTCAAGGGCAGACAGATAATCCTGTCTGTAATCTTCCAGATCCTCCAAAGTAGTACACTCGCACTGACCTATACCGATCTTAAGGTTCTTTTCACGATAAGTCTTAAAGTCAGACTCAACAGCCTCTTTGGGCACACGGTTTTTCATACCTTCCATACAAGAGAACATACTGAGTCCGAATTCATGAAGGTCCACTCCGATGATCTTAGCCAGATCGTTGGCTGATTCTACATCCACAAGTGTGGTTGTCGGGCTTCTGAGTATCAGTGTGTCCGATACTATACCTGTAAGCAGCATTTTTGCTACATCCTGATCCGGTGTTATACCTTCAAGCACATATTTTCTGTATACTATGGTACAGGTGCTTCCTAATGGTTCCGCATCTATAAATATCGGAAGCTCGGTCTTTACCGCATCAAGTCTGTGATGATCGATGATCTCCACTATGTTGGCTGTCTCTATGCCTGTAATACTCTGCTTTGCTTCGTTATGATCAACAAGTATGATATTATTCTTAGGTGCTTTCAAGAAGCAGCGTCTGGTAACAAAACCCACAAATACGCCGTCTTCCATTACTGCAAGACCGCGCTTTACAGAGGACGAAAGCCTTCTTTTTGCATCCTCAAAAAAATCGGATGAAGAAACAGGCTCTTCCTCTGCTCTCATGATATCACGTACTTTGGGGATCTCATCGATCTTACCTTTTTTAGATATCTGCTCCATGGCCCAGCCCGTAATATCATCCACGCTTAAAAGTCCGTAAAACTTTTCGCCCTCAAACACCGGGATAACCGAAGGATTTGTTGTCTTAAACGATGCCGCCACCGTACTTAACGGCGCATCGGCATCTATCCTGACTGCCGAAGTAAGATAAATATCACGCACCTTGGGATAGATATCACGCATATAAACAGGAGGTTCTATCCCCAGTCCGGCAAATACTTTTTTCATACTCTCCGGAAGATGTCCGCAGCGTGCAGCTATGTATTTTTTTAACGGATCGGTCCTGTTCTTAAGCTTTGCATAGGCATATGCCGAACAAACACTGTCAAAGTCAGGATTACGATGTCCGATTATGTATATTTTTTCCACTATGGGTTTCTCCTGTTAATCTCAGATATCTGTAACAAATGGTGTCAGGATGATTATTACGAGACACACGATACATACGTAGCGCAGCATAACTGATACCAGGCCTTTGCTGCGGAACTTTTTCTCACTTTCAAGTACTTCAAGCTCCACAAAGCTTACCTTTTCCACCCAGCCGATAAGGATACAGGTAACAAGCGCAACAACAGGCATCATCAGGTTATTGCTGATAAAGTCAAAAAAGTCAAGGAACTGCATCCCGAATATCTCTACAGTACTCCATGCACTGTAACCGAGTACCGAAAGCATACCGAGTGCAAAACATATACCGACGGTAATAAGACATGCCGGGATACGCTTTAAGCGGAACTTCTCCATGATAATGGAAACCACCGTCTCCATAAGGGATATGGAAGAAGTAAGTGCTGCAAGTGCCACCAGTATAAAGAACGTGGTACCGAGTACCTGTCCTCCTACCATTGAATTAAATACCTTGGGCAAGGTGATGAACATAAGTCCGGGACCTGCATTTAACGCTGCCGAATCGCCGCCCGAGAATATAAATACCGCAGGCACTATTATAAGACCGGCAAGTACTGCTATACCCGTATCAAAGAGCTCGATCTGTCTTACGGATTTTTCAAGAGAATCCTCTTTTCTCATATATGAACCGTAAGTAACCAATATTCCCATAGCTATCGACATAGAGTAAAACAGCTGTCCCATTGCGGCCGCTATGGTCTTTAAAAACTTAGCTAATGTAAATCCCTTTAAGTCGGGAAGCAGGTAGTATTTTAAGCCCTCTCCCGCACCGTCAAGCGTCAGGGTATATACAGTGATACCGAGAGTAAGGATAACAAGTACCGGCATCATGAACTTACTGATACGTTCGATACCGTTCTTAACTCCGAGCATTACGATAACTGCCGTTATAACCAAAAACAGGATGAAATAAAACGAAGGCTGACCGGCAGAACCTATAAAATCAGAGAAGAACGAGCCGTTTTCCGCAGTACTCTTTCCCTGTCCGCTAATAAAGGAAACCAGGTATTTAAGTACCCAGCCGCCTATAACACAATAATAAGGGGTGATGATCACAGGAACGAGAGCAGCCAGCCATCCCAAAAATGAGAAGTGCTTATTTATCGAGCTGTATGCACCTATAACGCTTTTTCCGGTGCGTCTGCCGATGGCTATCTCAGTAAGCATGAGTGTGAATCCAAACGTTACGGCCAGTATGATGTAGATGATCAAAAATACACCGCCGCCGTATTTGGCTGCCAGGTACGGGAACCGCCAGATATTTCCCAGTCCGACGGCTGATCCAGCTGCCGCAAGCACAAAACCGAGTTTGGAACCAAATCCTTTTTCCTTTAATCCTTCCTGTGACGACATAAAAAACTAACTCCTAATTATCTTTACTAATTATTTTTCGTATTAAATACTTTAAACAATCCGTCATACAGACGTTTGTATTCTTTTAAGACTTTTTCCGTATCGGCCTTTATCCTGTCGGCGTTTTCTTCCCTGCCGGCATTTTCCAATATCTCTGCCCTCTTTGAAAGGTCGAATGCTCCTATAAGTCTTGCCGCACCGGTGAGGTCATGAAGCTGTACCGTATAAGCCGCGTAATCCTCTTTTTCAACAACGACATTGTATAATAAAATAACCAGTATAAATATATACGTATAATATTTTGCAAAAAATTCACCAAAAGACATAGTATGTACCTCTTAAGCGCATTTTTTCTCATCATTAAATTATACCAAAAAAGCAAGGATTTTTCAAGATTTTTAGCATTATCTCAAATATTTTTAAAACAGCTTGAAGTGTAGTTTCAAACGTATTATAATATGGGAACAAGGAGGTGACAGAAATGTCTGTATCCGGATATCTTTCAGAGCATTGGGTCATGCTGGTCCCTCTGATCGGTATGGCAATACTTTTGATCTCCGATGTACATCTGGAGAGAAAAATGGTCGTGCGAATAGCTATAACCACCGCTTTGCTCTTTATATATTCCGTTTTATGTCATATAGAAACAAACCTCGGTAATCAGATAGAGTATTCTCCATTTAGGACTTTCTTAACAGCATTTAACTACAGTCTGGTTATCTTTATCCTGGTCGAGACGATCATGATAGTGTATCGCGAACAAAGGATATATGTACTTATTCCCGCGATACTCAATGCTGTATTATGCTTTATCTCAATACCTACAAAGATCGTATTTTTCATTGACGAAAATAACCATTTTCACCGCGGACCGCTTGGTTACCTTCCATACATTATCAGCGGATTGTATCTCCTGTATTTTATAATCAGGATGTTTTTAAGCAAGAAGCGTCAAAAAGAGGATTATCCCCTGCTGATATTCATGTTCTTTACAGCTATTGCATGTCTGATCATGCCGTTATATCTGTCTGAAAATGTTATGCACTGGTTTGTCGAGACCATAGCTATAGACATGCTTCTGTACTATGTATATCTGCTGCAGCAGTTTACAAAAAGAGATCCTCTCACCAAGCTTTTAAACCGCCAAAGCTATTACTCCGATACCGAAAAGCATATAAATGACATCACCGCAGTTATCACTACAGACATGAACGGTCTGAAAGAGATCAACGATACCAACGGGCATGTGGCCGGTGATAAGGCTCTTAAAACACTCGGTGATTGTTTTTGGAAGGCCGCACAGCGTAAACAGCGTGTATACCGTATCGGCGGCGATGAGTTTGTGGTACTGTGTGTAAACTCTTCCGAGGAAGATGTAAAAGCCCTGATAGAACGTATCAGGCAGGAAGTCGCCAAAACTCCTTACACCTGCTCAATAGGCTATGCCATGAAGACCGAAGGTAATACGATAGATGAGCTTTACCACCAGGCAGATAAGATGCTTTATGAAGAGAAAAAACAGTTTTATATCTCTTCCGGTAAAGACAGACGAAGAAGATAACAAAAACTAAAAACCTCACATAACCGATCGGCTATGTGAGGTTTTATTTATCTTTTAAGCAGTTTTGCAAGTGTCCCGGTGATCTGAGGAACGTCATAAGGTTTTGCAAGATGCGCGTTCATTCCGGCATCTAAGGCCATTTTCTTGTCCTCTTCAAATGCGTTGGCTGTGACGGCCACAATGGGGATATTGGCCTTTTCCTTATCGTCTAAGGCTCGTATAGCTCTGGTTGCCTCATAGCCGTCCATCACAGGCATCTGTATATCCATAAGAACTATATCATAGTATCCCGGTGCATTTGATTTCATCTTTTCAACCGCTTCTTTACCATTCACCGCTATTTCCATTTCAAAGCCGTACTCTGTGAGTATAGCATTTGCGATCAACCGGTTCATTTCATTGTCTTCAACCAAAAGAACACGTTTACCCGAGAAATCATAGTTTGCCTTTTCTGCCTGCTCTGTTGAAGATACAGTTTTAGCCAGCTTGCAGGGGATGCATACGGTAAACTTGCTGCCCTTACCTTCTTCGGATTCAACGTTTATAGTACCGCCCATAAGGTCCACTATATTCTTAGTGATGGCCATGCCGAGTCCTGTACCCTGGATACCGCTCACAGTACTTGTCTTTTCCCTTGTAAAAGCTTCAAATATGCTCTTCTGGAATTCCTTACTGATACCGATACCGCTGTCCTTAACCTTAAACTCAAATTCGGCCTCATCCTTTTCGGGCATCTGCTTTTCACTTATTTCAAAGCAGATACTTCCGCCATCAGGAGTAAACTTGATCGAATTAGACAGGATATTTAACAGTACCTGATTCAGTCTCAGTTTGTCAGTTATGATATCCTCATGGACGAGATTTTCGGTATTAACTGAAAACTCCAGCCCCTTTGCAGTTATATTAGAATGTATAATAGTCGTCAAGTCATCTATCACACTCGGCAGATGTACCGGAGCTAAGTCGATGGATACTTTACCGCTTTCGATACGGCTCATGTCTAGTACATCATTAATAAGTGCCAAAAGATGCTGGCCTGATACGCTTATCTTTCCCAGATAATCCTGTACCTGTGCCTTATCGTCAATATGCGATGAAGCCAGATCGGTAAAGCCTATTATCGCATTCATGGGAGTCCTTATATCGTGGGACATATTGTTAAGGAATACGGTCTTGGCACGGTTTGCCTGCTCTGCTTTTTCAAGTGCCTCCGATAAAGCTTTCCTGTTATCCGCAAGCTCACGGTTGGTCTCTTCAAGTTCTAACCTTGCTTTTTCTTTTTCCTTGATCTCTTTTTTGGTACGTCTGGTATCCCTGGCAAGGAAAAACAGGATCATACCGACGATAACAGCAGCTATCCCGACAAATATACCCATATGATCCTTAATAACATCAAGCAGTCCATATGAGTATAACTTATCCGTATATCTGTATGCCAGATTCTGGGCGGAATCGCTGCCTATCAGGCTTATGCCGCGGTTTAAAAGCTTTAACAGACCTTCATTACCGATCTCAACACCAAAACATCTGTCATCGCTCTTTCCTATATTACGGTGTGAAAGTTCCTTATACTTGCTGTTTTTCAGTATATCGTTGGCTCTCATACCGTTTAAAGTGGTAGCTCCGACTATTCCGTCCATAACATTTTTAAGGCATTCCTCGATGGAGTTACAGAATACGATCTCTGCGTCCGGGTATATGGTACTTAAGAAATACAACTGCATTTTGTTGTTTTCGTTTACCGCAAAGCTTTTTACAGTTTTATCCGAATATTCGCCCTTATATACTATCTCCGTGGCTGCGGAAATAACGGGGCTGGACTGATACATTCCGTTTTCCTCGGAGTAATACAGACCACCGCCTACAGGGAAAGCGGTATCAATATTATCGGATCTGAGATCCGCCATCATGTCATCATAACTCTTGTAGCCGCGATAGCTTACCTCTATACTGTCCATACCAAGCTGTTTCAGTATTTCGGGCATAAGGTCCTTTATGATGCCTGTCGCATTGCCGTTTTCATCTGTGTCACTGTAAGGGAGATAATTCTCGAGATATCCGATCTTTAAGGTGTTATGTGTACGTATCCAGTCTTTTTCCGTAGTCGAGAATGCTCTTGAGGATACGCTTATCGGATAATATCTTGTTTTAAGATTGTTAAGATAGTTGGGCTCTTCGGCCGCAAGAAGGCTCTGAGCAGCATTTAATTCCGCCAAAAGCTCCGGTTTATTACGGTTGGTACAGAGATAATAATCCGAGCCGCCGAATGAAAACAGTACCTCTGCGTTCTGTCTGCCGTAAGCACCGTCACCTTCTGCCGCAAGAATATCGAGCTCTTTTGCATCAAACTTCGTAAAAAGCTCTTCGTAGTCATCAAATGCTATGACATCGGCTTTTATACCGTGTTCTGTAAGATAATTGTTTAAGACGTCCACCATGGCACTGTTAAGCACACCGATCTTTTTGCCGTTTAATGTGGACGGATCGGCAGTTATATCCTCAGCCTGATCATGCTTTACAAGATTATAGGA
>JAFZJK010000137.1 GCA_017553965.1 Lachnospiraceae bacterium
AAGGTGGATCTCGGTATCAACAGGAACCTGTTTACAGCATCTGTTATCCTTATAGCAGGTATCGGCGGCCTCAGCCTTACATTCGGTGATGTGACCATTACCACCATCGCTACCGCTCTTATCCTTGGTATCCTTACCAACTGGATGCTTGCTAAGTCGGAGAAAGCTGAAATAGCTGAGAACAACAAAAAGAAGTGATCAAATGAGTAAATAAAAACAAAACGGGCTCTGTCCGGGTAGCATCCTGGACAGAGCCTTTTATCATACTTTTATCATACTTTTATCGTATCAATTTTTTTCAATTATTACATCCGCCAGTCTACCAAATTCAGGAAGTCCGAGGACTTCGCCTCTGACATTTTCATCAAGTCCGGCTTCTTTTATGGCTTCGGCTATTTTATCCTTAGGGATGGACAGCTCGCCCGAATTGGATATGGCATTTAATAATGTTTTTCTTCTCTGGTTAAACGCTGCACGTATGAGCTTAAACATAAGCTCGGGTGACTTTACTGCCACGGGCGGCTCCTGCTTTTTCTTTAATCTTATAACACATGAGCCTACCGCAGGTCTCGGCATAAAACAGTTGGGCGGTACGTTGGCTGCTATATAGGTTTCGGCCCTGTATTGTACGGCTAATGAAAGTGCCCCGTAGTCCTTTGTCCCGGGAGCGGCCTGCATCCTCTCTGCCACTTCCTTTTGTACCATGACGGTGATGCTGTCTATCGGAAGCTCCTGCTCTAATAACGACATAACTATGGGAGTCGTGATGTAGTAAGGAAGGTTTGCCACTACTTTTATGGGCTTTCCGCCGTTCTTTTCCTCCACTATTTTCTTTATGTCCACTTTTAGGATATCATCATTGATCAGCTCAAAGTTGTCATAATCTGCCAGGGTATCCTCTGTAAGTATCGGGATGAGCGTCTTATCTATCTCGACAGCTATGACCTGTCTTGCATTCTCGCACAGATACTGGGTAAGCGTACCTATACCGGGGCCTATCTCCAGGACCAGGTCCTCATCTGTCAGCTCTGCCGCACGGATGATCTTATCAAGGACATGTGTATCTATCAGGAAATTCTGGCCGAATTTCTTACGGAACACAAAGTGGTATTTATTTAATATCTCTATCGTTTTTTTCGGATCCCCGAGTGTTGCCATGTATTTTTCCCTTCTTTTTTGTCGCCCTATGCTACATACGAGAACTACTTTGTCTTCCATGTAGCCTTTTTTCTTCTATCTATCTTTCCAATGCTACACAAGAATGCTCCCTTGTCTCTCGTGTTGCATTTACACTCCTCTTTTGTCGCTCTATGCAACATACAAGATCTGCTTTGTCTTCCATGTAGCCTTTTTTCTTCTGTTTATCTTTCCAATGCTACACCAGAAGACTCCCTTGTAATTTGTGTTGCAATAACCTCGATTACACTTCAATTATTGGTCCATGCTAAAGAACCGACATGCATTATCCCAAGTTGTGTCATACACCTGTTTAACATCAAGGCCTTTGATCTGTGCTATCTTCTCAGCTACATAGGTTAAGTAGCCGGAATTATTCCTCTTTCCTCTGAAAGGGTCCGGTGCCATGTAGGGGCAGTCTGTTTCCAAAAGGATATGGTCTAAGGGCAGCATATCCACCACTTCATTAAGTTTCTTAGCGTTCTTAAAGGTTACTACTCCGCCTATGCCAAACATCAGCCCTAACTTAAGGTACTCTGCGGCATGCTCCACACTGTAAGAGTAACAATGCATTACTGCTTTTACAGGACTGACCGATTTTGATGCTGAAGCGTCATCTGCTGTACCGTCTTTACCGGGCGTAAGTTTTGTGTAAAAACCCTTCACCATATTAAGGGTATCTTCAGCGGCGTCTCTGGAATGGATGATGACGGGGAGTCCCATATCTTCCGCCAGGCTCCACTGCCACTCAAAAGCTTTTCTCTGTATCTCGCGGGGCCAGACATCCCAGTGGTAGTCAAGCCCTATCTCACCGATCGCAACTGCCTTTTTCTTAGATGCAAGGGCCCTCAGTTCCTCGCGGTTTTTCCGGCATGTGTCTTCAGGTATTATCTTTCTCTTAACAGTATCTCCCGCATCTGTCGTAACACTAGCAGATAAAATCTCTTTCCCCGCATCCGCCGTTACGGTAGATGCATCCTCTTCATCCTCCTGCACCTCACAGCCCTCAGGCGAGAAAACAAGCTCTCCCGCAGAGTCAGGATGCACACCGACTGCGGCATATATGTAATCATGCTCTTCCGCCAGTCGTAAAGAGGTATATGAGGAAGCCATATCGGCTCCGTTATTGACTATTTTAGCTACGGGGACTGCTGCCTCTGTGTGCAGATATGTAAGGATCTCCTCCCTGTCAGCACTAAAACCGCGCGAATCGTAATGCGCGTGTGTATCGAATATCTTCATCTTCGTCTTCTTTTTCTGAACTTTCTATGGATAAGTGCTATCACTCCGCCGACCACAAATACCGATATGCCGGCTCCGATACCGATAGCCAGTGCATTTTCCTTCATAAGCTTGGAACGTCGCTGACTCTCCTCTTTTTCGCCGGGCTTACCTAAGAGCTCCGGGTCCACATCAGCAAATACTACGTCAACAGGTATCATGTATGAAGGCCAGCGCTCGTTAAATACCTTTGTGGTAAGCGGTTCCGCCTCATTATACAATACGATATCGGTAGCTCCTATGGTCCTGGAACCATAGGTATACGCTATGGTACCTATACGGTTATCCCCGTGCTCGAGCTCTATGGAAGTATCGTATGTTATGGTCTTTTGTGCCTTTGATATATCAAAGCCGTCCGGTATTATGATAGTACCCGAACCGGATATGGATAACAGCGGGTTCTCCTGATCGGGGAAACTCTCAAAGTTTTCAAAACATGAAGGAAATGTACCGCTGTCATCACCCAGCTCATCCATCCTGTAGGATACAAAATGGTCGAAGCAGTAGTCTAGGAGCTTGCGGCTGTCAGCATATACATCAGCCCAGGTGGGAGCATGCATTACGACGCTGATCAGGTTCTTTCCATCCTTACGGGCATAGGTCACTAGTGCATATCCGGCTTCGTTGGTCGCTCCGGTCTTTCCTCCCGTAGCATACTCGTACTTCTGGGTTCCGTTTAAAAACCAGTGGTGGTTGGTCAATATCTTAGCTTCATGTTTATTGGTTGCGGGCATGTTGTAAAAAGCCGTGCCCGTTATCTTCATAAACTCCGGATTCTGATATGCCGCGCGGGCTATCAGTGAAAGGTCATAGCAGCAGGTATAATGCTCATCGTCATGCAGACCGTGCGAGTTGGCAAAATGCGATCTTTCACAGCCGAGCTCCTTGGCCTTTCTGTTCATCATCTTGATAAACCCGGTTATTGAGCCTCCTACATGCTCACCTACGGCAAAGGTGGCTTCATTTCCCGATTCGAGCATGATACCGTACAGTGCCTGCTCCACGGTTACCTGTTCACCCTCCGTAAGTCCCATACGGCTGCTGGTCTTGGATACGTAATTATCCGCAGCATAGGATACGGTGAGTACATCATCGAGCCTTCCGTTTTCAAGAGCTACCAGTGTAGTTAGTATC
>JAFZJK010000138.1 GCA_017553965.1 Lachnospiraceae bacterium
GAAGCAAAGAAGCATATGCTTGACAGCTATCCTAACTTAAGGGGTATGTATTCCGAGGATGATGACAACTCAGAGGTACTCTACTTTGAGGATGCAGAAGCCGTATTCTCTTCATTCGGCGGCGCTCCCAGAACCGTGAAATTCTAAAAAAGGAACCAGACCATCATGATCGCAGTCAGTGTCTGTAATGACATTGGCTGCTTTTTTTGTGCCTTCGGCCGCGTTTTTCATAGCAATCCCAAGGCCTGCTTCTATCAGCATACTGTTATCGTTTTCAGCATCACCGGCAGCGATGGTGTGTTCTATCGATACATTAAGGTGTTTAGCCAGTTCTTTTACTGCAGTTCCTTTCCCATATCCCTTGGGTATCAGCTCCAGGTAGTAGGGAGAGGAGTACATGGTATCAAGTACATCGCCGTATTTTTCGTTTACGACCTTACGGAAACGCTCCTGTTTCTCATGATCATGAAGCTCTATGCATATAACTTTGCAGGGAGGCGCATCCAGGTATGAGGCAGGGTCGGGGCAGAAGAGTACAGGGGTCGATACCTTGGAGCGGTAGTCCTGTATCTCCTCATCGTCTTTAGAGGTCAGGATATATTCGTCACTGTAGGTATGGACATATACTCCGTATTCTTCGGCGGTATTGAAGATGTCTTTTACTATAGGAAGCGGTAACCCGACTTTAAAGATGGTCTTTCCGGCGTCGCAGTCGTAGATCTGGCAGCCGTTATATGCGGCTATAAAGCTGTGCGGGAAGGTAAGCCCATACTTTTTTTGGACCTTTAACGCACTGTCCAGACCTCGCCCGGTACATATAACGAAAATATTTCCTTTGTCGGTAAAGCTTTTTAATGCTTCATATGTCATAGGTGAAACTTCTTTTTTAGTGGTAAGAAGGGTATCGTCAAGGTCGGAGAAAAATATATATCTATCGCTCATTATAGTGGTCCTTTCGTTTGTCAAATGCGGTTTAACAGCGTTTGACAGTCAGCTGATACGCATATATTCTACAACAAGTTTTTCCTTATTACAATATTTATTCATGGGCTTAGGAGCGCCAAATATCCGGAATTGTATTGATAATAGCGCATATTGTATAAGAACGAGACACATCTTAATAAAAAATTTATAATTGCATAATAAAAACATTAGCACTCACCTCTTGACAGTGCTAACAATTAGTGATACAATGCAGTCAGAACAAGGGAAGAGAGGTTGTTCCAACGGGACATCGGAAAGAAAGCCCCGGGAAAGCTCCTTAGTTCCATTGCTCAATAACATATAAACAATAATTGTTTAGAGTAAAGGAGGAATGACCTATGTTGTATCCTAGCATTTTTAACAAAAACTTATTTGATGACCTGATGGATTTTGAATTCCCGACATTCGGTGAGTTCGAAGATGTTGACAAGAAGCTCTACGGAAAGCATGCTGCTCACGTTATGAAGACAGATGTGAAGGAGCATGATGATAAATATGAAGTAGCTATCGACCTGCCCGGCTTCAAGAAGGATGAGATAAAGCTTGAGCTCCAGAACGGTTACCTGACCGTAGCGGCAGCAAAGGGTGTTGACAAGGAAGAGAAGGACAAGAAGGGCAAACTGATCCGCCAGGAGCGTTACTCAGGCTCTATGCAGAGAAGCTTCTTCGTAGGTAAGAATGTAACCGAGGAAGATGTCAAGGCTAAGTTTGAGGACGGCGTATTAAAGCTTGACATCCCTAAGAAAGAAGCTCCTAAGCTTCCTGAAAAGAAGACCATCATGATCGAAGGATAAAAGTTAACATTTTGTCCATGGGATGACCAAGGCCCGTGCAAGCAGTTTAAGACCTGCCTGCACGGGCCTTTTTTTCTGAAAATTGACGTAAATACTTGACATATGCATAAAAAATATGGATAATTATACTAACTATCGGAAAAGGTTATTTATAGTCGGAGAGGGGACTTTAGATGAGTGATTATAATTCTTACAACGGATATACGACAGATGCCGACAAATGTCCCAACTGCGGAGCTACCAAGGTGTTCAGTGCCCTGGTATGTCCGTCATGCGGCATGAGTTATTCCGATGCTGCTGATGCGAGAAAAAAAGCTGCTGAAAAACCGAAGTATTCCTTCCTGTCCGGTGAGTCCGGAGCCTTAGAAGAGGAAGTTAAACCAAAGATGACTTCGTTTGACCCGAATGCCACTTTTGCAAGTTATAAGAAGACCATAAACGGGGATGAGGAAGCGGTAGAAGAAGCCGGAAATGCAGGAGTTACAGAGGAGGCAGCAGTAGCAGCTGAGGCAACGGATATACCGCTCGACCGGGCACCGGTAAACAGCGGTCTGTACGGAGAAAGAAAGTACAGAGTCGGGGATGACTTAAGCCATGCACCTATCATGGGCATATCGGATAAACGCCCGGATGGGGAGCCCGACAAGACAGTAGTTCCTACCAGATACGGACTTGATTCCGAGACGGTTAAGCAGAAAAGAGAGCAGAGCCTTTCGGATGATGCCAGGACCGCCAAGATGTTTAGTACAACGGTCAGCAACCGTTATGAGCAATACAAAAATGACAGGGACGGCTCCTACGACAAGCCTTCCTATGCGACTCCTTATAACAGGGGTTCATTTGATGCAACACCTGAAGAAAAGCCGAGCGTATTAAAGAAGATAATACCTCTTGCTATCGTACTTATCCTGGTACTTGCGGCCGGTTTCCTTATGATGAAGTACATGAACCGCGATAAGAACGACAAGGGTGTGGAGTATAATACCGGAACAGCTTCGGGAGATTATTACACAAATGACTGGTCTGAGCTTAAGATCAAGCTTGACAGCAGGATGAAGAACAGCGGAACAATTGTTATCTCCATTGCCAATGCCGCTTATAAAGCAGCGGCCGATCAGATGGGCTGTGAGATGGAGATACACTTGCTTACAACCTATAATAATAATCCTGCGATCATGGTACTCTCATATGCCAAAACCTCTTTACTCGGAAAGATATTCGGCACGAGCGAGGATGAATTCTTAAGTGACGAAGAGTTAGGCAAGGCTGTAGCACAGGGAGCAGGAAGCTTTAGAAGAGAGTCGGATATAGTGCTTGGCGGACTAACATATAAGGTGGTATCAAGCGAGGTTACAAGTACAATAGACGGTTCAAAGGGACGCGGATACATGTGCGTAAGAAGAGTAGGTAACAGGCTGAACATCGTAATGCTGTACGAATTCCCCGGTATCTCGTTAACCACATTAAAGCAGTATTTTGAAGATTACAGATAACGGTTTATACCCGGCGCGGTCTGCGGATTAGACCGCGCCATTTTGTAATTATAAGGGTTTAAAAATAGTTTGATTTTGATAATATATATATAAAGGTATTGTGGGCAGATAGGTCCGGAGGTGTTGATCAAACCGGATTTTAGTGGAGAAAAAATGATATATAGAATACTTAAAGAAGAGGAATACGAAAAAAATAAATTTATCCTTCCGAATCCCGGCAGGCGTTTCTGGATAGAAAGCGGAAAAGCGCTTGAAGTAAAAAAATGCGGATTCGTTAACGATGAAGGCGTGGTAGACAAAAAGGGCGCATACTGCTCTGACACCACGCTCTATATGCGTCCGGTCATAGAATATGATAAGGACGAGCAGAGGGATATAGTTTTTACCGAGGGGCAGCAGGTGGTGCTTTACGGCTTGGAATGGACCGCCATCTCGGATAATGTACTCGTATGCGACAGATGTGTAGAAGAATGCAAGTTTGATGACCATGAGACCGACTTTGAAAACTCGTATTTAAAATATGCCATATATCAATATCTTAAAAGAAGATCGGCAGAGGAAGCGTTTAATCCGCCTTCAAGTATAGAGGAGATCCCCGATTCTGAGATAGAGGTCGATGAAAGCGAGTTTTCGTACAGCTTCCTGTCCAACCTGATATGCATTTTCTTGGCTGCGGCCGCCGGTATAGTATGTACGCTTTCCTTCAGTCCCATCTCCATATCGGTGTTCGCACTTGTTGTTGTGGCATCGGCAGTGATCATGGGTAAATATAATGTAAGAAAGATTAAAGAAGGTATAAGAAACACTAAAAAGAAATATAGAAAAAAGATCGTAGAGCAGCAGACCAAGGCGAAAGAGATCGCAGTGAAAAAGGGCGATTATGCCTTGAGCCTTGAGGGTATAGCTGATGAATCCGTAAAAACCAAGGCCTCCGAGATC
>JAFZJK010000016.1 GCA_017553965.1 Lachnospiraceae bacterium
ATCTGACCAGGGAAGCAGCTCCTCACAGAAATCCAGATTCTTATCATCCATGTGGTTCGGGATTTCAGTAAGCAGGTGTTTTATATATTCATAAACATTCAGGTTATTAGCCTTGGCGGTTTCTACTATGCTGTAGATCACAGCACTGGCTTTTGCACCTGATATAGTGTCTATCATAACAAAGTTCTTCTTACCGATACAGAAGTTCCTTATAGACTGTTCAGCGCTGTTGTTATCGAGAGGCACATACGGATCATCAAGAAATACCTTCAGATATTTCTCCTGATTCAGTGAGTACGAGATGCCTTCACCTGTCTTGTTCTTTTTGGATATGCGGCCTTCGTTCTCACGGCACCACGCAAAGTAAGCCTCTACAAGAGGCCTGACAGCTAGCTGCCGTCTTTCCTTCCGTTCATCCGGAGGAAGCTCTTTCAGAGGATTGTCTGTATTATATATGGCCTGTATCATAGCCAGAGCCTTGTAAGCAAGGCTTCCCTTCTGGGAACCTCTGGGCATAGCCTTTAGCGCCTCATCAAACCTGCGCCTCGTATGTGCCCAGCATCCGGCTATTGTCAGATCCTCACGTTCTTTTTCCAAGGTGTGGTATACCTGATATCCATCAGTCATGCACACACCTGAAAAGTCTTTGAGGAATTCCCTCGGGTGGCTCGTATTCCGGGTCTTCTGATACTCATAGAGGACGATCGGATGTTCATACAGATGCCCGGTTTTGTAGACCCACATGTAGCTCTTTGAGCCTGCAGGCCTTCCATCCTTGCTCACAAGGACCGGAGTTTCATCTGCATGAAGCACATGATAATCATACATCCTCTTATGAAGGCAGTCATATATGATAGAGAGATATCTCTCTGATGTTGCAATGGTCCAGCGTGCCATTTCCTGACGGGTGACATTTATACCGTCAGCCTGGAGCTGTTTCTCGATCCTGTAATAAGTCATCGAGTTTAAGAACTTGGCATTTATTATGCCGGATTCGAGCGAAGGTGAATTAAGGCAGTTTCTCATAAGATATGCAGGGAACTTGGCCTTAACGACTTTCTCGCTTTTCTTTCCGGCGTATACGCCGACATGTATCTCTTCAATGCCTACTTTTGCAGGAACAAAGTAATACCTCTGAAGTATCTCGTCCGGAAGCTGTTTATATCCTTCGTTTCCGAAAGTACTTTCGAGTTCTTCAGTGTTCATGTAGTAAGGCGTTGTTTTGATCACTTTGAGATTACGGAGGTCGTCCTCCTTTTTACCGGAAGGACGTCTGGGTTTTATCCTGGGGGCAGGTGTTTCTTCTGTTTCTTCGTCACAGACTGCTTCGGTCTCATTAAAAAATACGAACTCGCCGTCTATCTCACGGAAGGATATCTGTCCGTCAGGTTCAAAACTTTCTGTCGACCGGCCAAAGCGGTGGCGTTTTGCATCTGCCACTTCTTCCATGAAGAGCTGGAGGGTGTGGTCAAGTTTGGAAATCTCCTCCTGTTGTGACAGGATCATGTTTACCAGAGCCTCATGGTCGAGATTATTAAGTTGGTCGGCAGTCAAGTTTTTCATAGTTATAATGCCCCTTTCCTTATGGGACTATTATACTATAAAACGTTGGCAATGACAAATCTATAGAATCGGCGGTTTCGTCATTCTGCCTATGGATAAAACCGCTCACAGCCCTTGTATTCAGGGTGTTTTAGCAGGGTATCTCAAGAGAAAACCGTACTGTTTAAGGCTGCTGATACCAAAACAGTGGACTGCTGCGATAGTTATAGGCAGCTTTGCAAAAGTTGAAAAGTAATGTTTTTGCCATGCCTAAAAGTGCTTGAAATTTCTACGTTTTGCACAAAAAGATCATGCAATCTCGGATGGCGGTGTGATCTCTGAAATGGGATGTTTTGCCACGATCTCAAATCCCTGCATAAGCATCCGGTATTGTTCAGGATTGATAAGCATCGCTTCGTCAGCAGACCTCGGCCATCTGAATGCGCCGACATCAAGCCGTTTGTATAAGAGAAGGAAACCATCTCCTTCCCAGAGCAGTCCCTTGATACGGTCAGATCTTTTACCGCAGAACAGAAACAGAGTGTTTTTCTGATATGGGTCAAGCTTATACTTGTATCGGATTATGGTAGCCAGGCCTTCTATCCCGCGCCGCATATCGGTGTATCCGGCCGCAATGATGACACTTGCAAACCCGGAAGCATCATTTAACACAGGATGCCACCTCCAGTATGGAGGCGAGAAGTGTTTTTGAGGTATGTGAATTGATGGAAATGCTCACGTTTCCTACAGAAACAACAGCCTCAGTGTCAAAATCATTAACATTGTTTGGCTTTTTCTGTATTCTGTCCGGGTCAGGCAGTTCAAAAAAGTCGATACCAGCAGATTCAAGTGCGGCGTTCTTTATCTTTTTAAGCCAGTAAAAATATGCATTTTTAGAAATGCCATGTTCTTGACAATACTGTATAACATTCTTACCACTGGTGGTACGGTCCTGGATGATCTCAGCCCAGTATTGCATGCGGAGCGTTTTGGTTGCAAGTTTAGTATCATTCATGGTATGCCTCCTGGTGTGTAAAGTGTGAAAAGTGTGAACACACTTTTTCAACTTTGCAAACTTAAAATATGGGATGGATACCATTATCACACAAAAAGGTTATAAAATCGAGGTACTCACTATGTACCGCTTACATTAATCCTCGTCGCATTGTCATTCCGGGCGCAGCGAAGAATCTAAACAAAAAGAAAGAAGCTATATATGTTTATTATAACTTCTTTCTTTCTCAAATACAATGAATATTTTATAAAGTCTTTATATTTTCATGTAGATTCTTGCTCAATAATCGGGTCGAGGGCGACAAGGGACGGTTCTGGGCGACAGGTGTCTGCATCTGTTACTGAACTGCCATAGGAGGCATTGCTCCGCAATCATTACAGAATTTACCTGTATTTAAACATCCGCAGTTGCATTTCCAAACATCCTTAGGTCTGGGAGCTCCGCAAGTACAACAGAAGTTTCCGCGATTTTCCTTGCTTTCTCCACATATAGGGCACTTCCACTCATTATTCTCATTTATTTCCGTTTTGTTTGAAGTATTCTTAGGCGCAGTAGGCTTATAGGTCATATAATCCCCGTCCATCATCCCGTTATTGTTCTGCACCTGGTTAACGTTTGGATTTATCTTGTTCAGATCAAACATTCCCATAAAGCCGGTCATAGGAGCATTTTGAGTGTTTGTCGTGCCGGGACCGTCTATAATGATATTTTTCGCTATTTTCTCATAGTCAATATTTTCTTCCTGAGAAAGCTTTGTAACCTCATCTATATTTATCTTACTAATGAGGCTTGCAAGAGCATCAAGCTTTGTATCTGTCAATGACTTATAAGCATCGGCTGCCAAGCAACCAACCAGATACTTATAATCATTCTTATCAAGCTTTTTAGATCCGCGAAGTACCTCTGATATACAGTAAATCAGATAGGCCAGCCTGCTGTTGTCTGTGGATTTCATGTCAACAGGTATGATCTCCGATACTACA
>JAFZJK010000139.1 GCA_017553965.1 Lachnospiraceae bacterium
AGAACAAGGACAAGTCACTGGTAGGCGACATGGTATCACAGGGAACCACCCCTAGAAGATTAACTGACCTTATCGGATCACTCTGCGACCTTACATCAGGCAGCGGTGACAAGGGAACCCCTATCATCCTCATCCAGGGCTACTTTGATAACTTAAGTGCAGGATATTGATATACTTAACTAATACTGATTAGGAAATAATAGTTAGCTAACAATCCATTTTATATACTATATACCCTCCTTACCGGATATTCGGTAAGGAGGGTTTTTAAATTAGCTACGCAGGAGTCAAAAGAAGTAATGCATGTAGCACAATTAGAGTAAATATGATAATTCATGCTACATAAAAGCTATAATTGGAAGTATGCGTTGCATGGGTAAGTAAAAAATGAAGATTTATGCTACATACAAGTTAAAAAGATAGAAATGTGTAGCATGGGGAGGGCGGATCAGGGCAGTCGGTCTTAAAGCATAAAGCGTGCAGAGGATATGCACGAATACGAATACTGCGTAATGAGGCAAAAATCGATTATCCAAATCGATTTTTGAGCGTAGCCTAAGGGAGTCCGATATCGATCGGACTCCCGGTTGCAAGCGTCCGAAATGGAGCAGTGAGCGTATTCGTATGCATATCCCTGCAGGTAGCGAAGACGGCTTTAAGACCGACTGTCCTGATCTGCACTCTCCATTCAAAAAACTGGTAAAAAAACTCTAAAAATTTATGGAACCTGCTCAGGATATACGACGTCTAATGATCAGAAAACGGAAACAACAAAGGCAAAAAGTCTTGTTAAATAAGGAGGTTTACCATGAAAATAAAGATGAGAAAAAGCATAGTATTTATCATCATATTGGCACTTATCCTGTCACTTACCGCATGTGGCAGTGATAAAAAAGACGATGACAAAACAGCTACAAACACAAATACTTCAAGCACATCAAAAACCGAAAAAGCCGCATCATTAAAGCCCGGCGATACCGTACCGGACGGTGACAAAGCAGGTCCTGCGACCAGCGATAAAATATACGGCGGAGCAGATGTATCCGATGGATCATCAGCATATACTAAAGGTGACGATACGGCCTGGTACGATAGAGACGGCGGCTCTGACATATATTCCGAACCAATACTTGACCTGAGCGGCAGCCGTGCATATATGGCAGAAAGCAAGGCAGCAGCTGGTGAAGCCGTACCCGGAAGCTTTGACGGTGCATATGACGTGTATGACGGCACAATTATAGGTGATTATGAAATACCGGTAAAACCGATAGATGACGATATTATCTGGGATCCCGAAGAGCCCCTTCCTACAGTAGCCCCTGTAATCCAGCCCAAGGCCGGATTACTTACAGCAGGCGAGTGGAACGACAACAAAAATTTTGATTTCATAAAGAAACTCTTAGCAGACGGCCAGAACTTCCAGTATAAGGATTTCTTTACAGCATGGGATCTTACACCTTTTAACAGACTGTCCATCAAGTGCATGGCAGGACAGGATGCGGTGACAGGTGCAGACGTAACAGTCCTTGATGCAAACGGAAATTCCATCTGGAAAGGTGTAACAGATCACGAAGGTATGTGCTACGCATACTATGGATTACTTGATGCAGATATGATGCCCGCTACCGTTACCGTATCATCAAACGGTGAAGAAAAGACATATCAGGTAGACAGCGCAGACCTTATCGATACATCAGTTATCACAATTGATCTTTCAGAGAAAAATACAGCAGCAAAGAAGCTTGACCTTATGTTCACCATCGACACCACAGGTTCCATGGGTGATGAGATATTCTACCTTCAGAAGGAGCTTGAGGATGTAATAAGACGTGTACAGACCGACTGTGACAATATCCCTGTAAGACTCAGCGTAAACTTCTACAGAGATATGGAAGATGATTATATTGTAAGACCTTACGAATTCACCTCTGACATCAACAGTGCACTTTCTCTTTTGAACAAGGAATATGCAGATGGCGGCGGAGATTACGAAGAAGCTGTAGAGCTGGCACTTCAGAGCTCTATATTCGATCATAGCTGGGATTTGGACAGCATTAAGCTTATGTTCTTAGTACTTGATGCTCCCCCTCATAACACTGATGCTATAAAGGAAAGCCTTATAAAGTCCATCCAGAAAGCATCTGAGATGGGTATCAGGATAATCCCCGTAGCATCAAGCGGTGTGGATAAGAATACAGAATTCTTACTCAGAGCATTTGCAATGACCACCGGCGGAACCTACACTTTCCTTACCAATGACAGCGGCATCGGCGGAGATCACATTGAGCCCACCATCGGTGAATATACAGTAGAGCAGTTAAATGACCTGCTGGTTAGAATAATAGAAGAGTATATCGGATAATTACCCTCACTTTAATGTTCCTTTACAAAACGCCCCCGGTACATGAGTAGCCTCTGTATCGGGGGTGTTTTATTAGGACAAACTTAGTTGTTTTTCTTTTGATTGAATTTCTCGATGATCTTGTGGATCCTGTCGGTAGGATCAAGGAATTCACTGATCGAGAAGTCATGGTTAAGAGTATCTATTATAAGAGCGATATATTTGCTCATGTCTGCGTTGATGTAGTATTCACGCTGGAGCAGTTCGGGTGTCTGGTAGATAAGGTTTGTGGTTACTACCTTGTCAAAGATACCTTCCTTATAAGCTTCGTCAAATCTTGCAAGACCTTCTGTGAAAAGTCCGAAGGTTGCACAGAAGAATATTCTTCCTGCACCGCGCTTTTTAAGCTCTCTTCCTACTTCAAGCATACTGTCGCCGGAGGAGATCATGTCGTCAAGGATCACGACATCCTTACCCTTTAAGTCTGCACCCAGATATTCATGAGCGACGATCGGGTTTCTTCCGTCTACGACCTTTGTATAGTCACGTCTCTTATAGAACATGCTTATGTCGAGGCCGAGTGCGGTTCCGAAGTATATGGAACGTCCCATTGCACCTTCATCGGGGCTGACAACCATCATCTTGTCGGGAGTCATCTGGATATCGGGTACGTTGTTTAAAAGCGCCTTTATGAACTGGTAGGTAGGCTTAATGGTCTCAAAGGTCTTAAGCGGTATAGCGTTCTGTACCTTGGGCTCGTGAGCATCAAAGGTTATAACGCTGTCAACACCCATGTTGTAGAGCTCTTCAAGAGCCTGAGCACAATCAAGTGATTCTCTTGCTGTACGCTTGTCCTGACGGCTCTCATACAGGTAAGGCATTATAACGGTGATACGTCTGGCTTTTCCGCCTGCCGCACCTATTATACGCTTTAAGTCCTGGAAATGATCATCGGGAGACATATGGTTTTTCTGGCCTCGTACAGTGTACTCAAGGCTGTAATTGGTTACATCTACCAGAATGTAAAGGTCATAACCGCGGACAGATTCATTGATCACGGCCTTGCCTTCGCCGGTTCCGAAACGGGGACATACGGAATTGATCAGGAAAGTGTTTCTCTGATAACCCGAAAAGGCTATGGTAGAAGTGTGCTCATTGTCACGCTGATCTCTCCATTCGACTAAGTAGTCGTTGATCTTTTTGCCCAGTTCCTCGGAGCTCCTGAGAGCGATGATACCTAATTTCCCTACCGGGATCGTTTCCAAAAATTCGCTTTGCGGCGACATAAGTTATTCCTCCTGTGAATCTTTATATCTTTAACACCTCATGGTGTCATAGTTTCGTCCTGATATCCTCACCTATAAGTTTTATAAAATCATAATCCTTACTGAGTCTTGAGAATATTCTTTCACCGTACCTGCCGCTTATATCTTTGGGGGTCAGGTTGGTTGAGATGAGGGTGGAAAGGTTATTCAGCAGTCTTTCGTTGATTATGGAATACAGCTGTGTGGTGGTAAAAGCGGAGGTAAGCTCTGTACCTAAGTCATCTATGATGAGCAGTTCACAGGTAAGTATCCCTTCACGGTAGCTGAAAGTCTCCTTGGGGTAGTCCTCGTATCTGAAGCTGTATTTTGAAAGCATATCAAACAGCTCGAAAGTGGTATAATACATAACCGTGTGTCCGCTGTTCAGTATCTCTCCGGCTATACAGTTTGATAAAAAGGTTTTCCCGAGACCGGTATTACCGTATATCAGAAGGTTACGGTGATCATTGTCAAAGTTTTCCGTAAAACGCTTAACCTTTTCCAATACCGATCTCATATTTTTGTAGGGAGTAGCCTGCAAGTCCTTATCATAGGAATCTATGCTGTCGGAATAAAGGTCAAGGTTAAATGTGGAAAAGTTTTCCTTGTCTATGATATCCTTTATATTTGACTCCTCAAATACAAGCTCGGTCATAGCTGCTTTAAAACAGCCGCAGGGTTCGGTACCGATAAAACCGGTGTCCTTACACTTTTCGCATTCATACTTTTCCGTCAGATAGTCCTCGGGGTATCCTGCGTCTTTAAGCAGCTGTGCCTTCTCATCGGTAAGCTTTTGTATGGTAGCCTTTAAACCGGTCAAAGCCCCGTCGTCACCCATGAGGGCCTTTTTACCGGCCGAGACTGACTCCGAAGCTATGGAAAGGTCTATTTCTTTTATACGGGGAATCTTAGTATACACCTCATCCTCGTGTTTTTCAAGCTCATATCTTGCCCGCATCCGTTTTTCGTCGAACTGCTGAAGGAGCCTGTCATATTGATAATTGTTCAGTTTCATAAATACTCCTAAAGTATACCGAGCTTTTTCTTTTCTATGGCTGAGATTTCAGCCTCGGTATAAGTTCTTTGCGAATACTGAAGAGACTGATTTGTTTTTGGTGTTCTTTGCGGGCTGCCGCTTACATTTGCGGCACGGAAAGCTGAGGTGACATTTTTGATATCTTCAAGAGTATGTACACCCTGTCTGTGCCATTCTGTTAATATCTTATCCGCATATTCGAAAGAAGGACGTGAGGTAGAAAGCAGTGTCTTGTTGCAAGCATCCTGAACTATCTCATCGGAGAAGCCGTACTCGTCGTACCAGCGGCGTAAATACAGAAGCTCTGCTTCACCGAAGTTACGGGTTAAACCGAATGCGGTTTTAACTGCACCGTATTTCCCGGTAAATTCCTCTATCTCAAATCTTGCGGCCTCTACGGAGTTGATACCCTTACCGTGCCATTCGCGGGCAACCTTTTCTATATAAGCGTTGGTACGCTTTCCCTTGCCTACACAGTAATCATATAAAAACTTAATAAGATCTGCAGGGAATCCGAGCTCCTCAAAGATAAATGCGGGAGTCTGGAGTGAGCGCTGTGACATCGTGGTACCGAGCAGATTCTCGATATAGTCGATAAGCTCATCAAACTCATGATACTCGGTCCTGAATGACTGTATCATGGTGCTTGAATAGCTGGGCTTTACGATGGGAGTGGGCTCGGCTGCGGGAGCAGCTGTATACTCCGGGATCATTACATCCGTTGCACGTCTGCCGTAAGGTCTTCCGTCCATCATGGTGGGAGCGGCCTCCTGTGCTATGGGTGCCACTCTGCCGGCTTTTCTTTTGGCATCGGAGATGATCGTGATGTTGCTGCCGTCATTTAGATCCTGGCTGTCATTATCATCCTGCTCGTCAAGATCGTGCAGTGTGATATCCTTGATCTTTCCGTCACGTGTGCAGCTGACAGATAACACGTGCTGCTTATCCCAGTACTTTAAAGCGGTACGGATATCCTTCTCGGTCTCGTCAAGAGCATCTGCGATCGACTCTATAGAAACGGGAAAGGAAGGGTTCTGTACACACCTGAGTAGATAAATATAGACCTTTACATCACTTCCGCGTGCATCGGTCATATACTTATCGATAAAATTATTTGAAACTACGGTCGAAGCTGACTTCGAACCGTAGGAAAGTGTTATTTTTGCATCCATGATAAACGCCTCTTTGTTTCCTTCTCTTAAGCGAAGATTATTATAACACAAATCCCCGAATATGCAATCTTAAAATGCGTTGTAAAACACCTGTCGAAAGGGTTTGTTGACAACGTGGATAACTGCAGGTTTTCTTATAAAATCGGACTTTTCGGACGTTTATTCATTTTTGTTGACAATGTGGATAACTTTACATCCCGAGCAGGTTTTCGCCTATTTTTACAACGTTTCCGGCACCCATGGTTATTAACAGGTCGCCTTCGTTACAGTTTACTAATAAAAAATTTTCGACCTCATCAAAGCTTGAAAAATAGTAAACATCTTTACTATATTTCGCTTTTATGTCATCGGCCAGCATTTTTGACGAAATGGTACCGGGGTCGGACTCACGTGCCGCATATATATCGGTAAGAATAATTTTATCGGAAAGAGACAGCGCTTCACAGATCTCATTCCTAAATGATATGGTACGGGAGTATGTATGAGGCTGGAATACACACCACAGTGTTTTGTGGGGATATTTTAAGGCTGCGTTTAAAGTGGCCTTCATCTCTGTCGGGTGATGTGCGTAGTCATCTATGACTGTTACACCGCCGAATACACCCTTTTTCTCAAAACGGCGCTCGGTGCCTGTAAAGGATTTAAGACCTTCAGTGATATCCTCGGGTGAGATACCGCAGCTAAGGGCCATGGCACATACGCCAGTAGCATTGGACACATTGTGTTCTCCGGGCACGCCCAGAGTTACTTTAAAGAGCGGGGCACCCTTATGCATGAGAGTAAAGCTTCCGCGGTCATATTCGTCATATGTTACATCTGCTGCATAGTAATCAGCAGCAGTATCATGATTTGAGTATGTGATGACAGGACATTTTACTGTAGAGAAAAGAGCGTTGTTGTCAGGTATCTCTTTACCTATTACAAGAAGACCGTTTTCGGGCAGCAGCTCTGCAAAGGTCCTGAAGGATGCACGTTCTGTCTCTAAGTTTTTAAAATAATCAAGATGTTCTGCTTCTATATTGGTGATGATGGCGTGGGTAGGGTGGAACTTTAAGAAAGAATCGGTATATTCGCAGGATTCTATTACCATATTGTCTAACCCGCCGTCGCGTACGTTTCCGCCTATCGCATCAAGCACTCCGCCTACGGATACTGTGGGGTCGAGACCTGCCTGTAAGAGTACGAGGCTCATCATTGAAGTTGTGGTGGTTTTGCCGTGAGTACCGGCTACGGAGAAGTTTCTCTTATAGTGGAGCATGATGTCACCCACCATTTCGGCACGGTCAAGACAGGGGATACCTTTCCTTTTTGCTTCTACGAGCTCCGGGTTATCCGGATGTACGGCTGCGGTATATACCACTGCATCACATTCTGCGGGGATATTTTCCGCTTTGTTTGAATACACGATATTTATCCCTAATGTTTCCAGTCTCTCGGTGATCTTGCTCGAATGAGCATCGGAGCCTGTGACAGTAAAGCCTTTATTATGAAGAAGCTCAGCAAAGCCACTCATGCTTATGCCGCCTATACCTATAAAGTGTACGCGTCCGGGACGCGAAAAATCTATGTATTTCATGTCTCGCCTTATCGCAGGCATGGTGCATAACGGTGACGTGCCTGCCGCATCACCGAAAGTAATCAAACGGATTTCTACCTTATAGATTATAACCATCTTTCCCTGTTATGTAAACAGGGATTTTTCATGATTTTTATAACAGTTTAACTTGAAAATATGGGAAATATGTGGTATAGTTATGTTCGGGGGTGTATACCCGTTTTTACAAGGCGGGTGCACGCAAAACAAATATAAATGAACATGGAGGTGACGTGCTTGATACGGAAAGAAATGATAGCCATGCTTCTTGCGGGCGGACAGGGTTCTAGATTAGGTATACTTACCGCTGACATGGCTAAGCCGGCTGTAAGCTATGGCGGAAAATACAGAATAATAGACTTTCCTTTGAGCAATTGTATCAATTCGGGTGTAGACACCGTTGGTGTTCTTACACAGTATCAGCCCTTAAGGCTGAATACTCATATCGGTATAGGTATTCCGTGGGACCTTGACCGTAATATCGGCGGCGTAAGTATTCTTCCTCCTTATGAGAAGAGTGACAACGCAGAGTGGTATACAGGTACGGCTAATGCCATATATCAGAATCTGAAATTCATTGAACATTATAATCCTGAGTATGTTCTTATATTGGGCGGAGACCACATATATAAGATGGATTATGAGATCCTGCTTGATTTCCATAAATCAAATAATGCAGATATAACCCTTGCCACATATCCTGTAGCATGGGAGGATGCTTCGCGTTTCGGTCTGGTTATAACAGATGAGAACAAGCGCGTGCTTGATTTTGAAGAAAAGCCTGCAAAGCCCAGAAGTAACCTGGCTTCGATGGGTATTTATATATTCACATGGAAGGTACTTAAGGAAGCTCTCATAAAGCTTAAGGATCAGCCCGGATGTGACTTCGGTATGCATGTCATTCCGTATTGCCACAAGAACGGCGCTAATGTTTATGCCTTTGAGTACAACGGCTATTGGAAGGATGTAGGAACCCTTTCGGCATACTGGGAGTCGAACATGGAGCTTATCGACCTTGTTCCCGACTTTAACCTTTACGAAGAGTTCTGGAAGATATACACCAAGAGCGAAGTTAGTACAGCTCAGTATTTAGGTGAGAACGCAGTTCTGTCCCGCAGTATAGTCGGTGAAGGTACCGAGATCTACGGAAGCGTATATAATTCCGTAATAGGACCCGAGGTAGTGATAGAAGAGGGTGCGGTCGTATCCGATTCCATCATCATGCAGGGTACGCATATCGGTAAAAACAGCAAGATCAATAAAGCTATCATCGCAGAACGTGCTTTAGTCGGAAATGACTGTGAGCTCGGTGTTGGCGATGAAGTGGAAAATAAGGAACATCCCAATATTTATTGCAACGGACTTGTAACCCTTGGTGAAAAGACCGTTATCCCGGACGGAGTCCGTATAGGCAAGAATACCGTGATCTCAGGAGTTACCACTCCCGAGGATTACCCGAACAACTGGCTTGGCGGCGGGGAAAGTCTTAAGAAGGCAGGTGAAGACGCATGAGAGCTATAGGTATAGTACTTGCAGGCGGAAACGCTTCAAGGATGAAAGAACTTACAAATAAACGTGCGGTCGCAGCTATGCCCATCGCAGGAAGCTACAGAGCGGTTGACTTTGCACTTTCAAGTCTTGCCAATTCACGTGTACAGAAGGTTGCAGTACTTACACAGTACAATTCCCGTTCGCTGAATGAGCATATGAGCTCTTCAAAATGGTGGGATTTCGGACGTAAACAGGGCGGCCTTTATGTATTCACACCTACCATTACGGCTGATAATTCATTCTGGTACAGGGGTACTGCAGATTCCATCTATCAGAATATCGATTTCTTACGTAACAGCCATGAACCTTACGTAGTTATCACTTCAGGCGATATCATTTACAAGCTTGATTTCAATAAGGTATTAGAGGAGCATATCGAGAACAAGGCGGACATCACCATCGTCTGCAAGAGGCTTGGAAAACGTGAAGATACAAGCCGTTACGGTATTATCACCACTGCTGAAGACGGCAGGATCACATCCTTTGATGAGAAACCCATCGGTTCCGAGGATGAACCGCTTGTATCCGCAGGCATTTATGTGATCAGACGTCGCCAGCTTATCGAGATGCTGGAAAGAGCCAACGAAGAAGAGCGTTATGACCTGGTAAGAGATATCATCATAAGGTTTAAGGATGTCAAGAAGATATATGCTTTCGAGCATAAGGAGTACTGGCGTAACATCGCATCGGTAAATGATTATTACGATGCAAATATGGATTTCTTAAACCATGATATAAGAGATTATTTCTTCAGACAGTACCCTGATGTATACTCCAAGGTGGATGATCTTCCTCCCGCAAAATACAATGCAGGTGCAGAGGTTAGAAACAGTCTTATCGCAAGCGGTACCATAGTTAACGGCCGCATCGAGAATTCTGTTATTTTCAAACAGGTATATATCGGTAATAACTGTACGATCAGGAATTCGATCATCTTAAACGGTGTTCATATCGGTGACAATACTTATATCGAGAACTGCATCGTAGAGAGCAAGGATACCATCAAGCCCGGTAGCAACTATACAGGACAGCCCGGTTCCCCCAGGATCGTCCTTGAGCGCAGCGACAGATACGGGATGTAAACCGGCATCATTTCTTTAAAATATTACTTTTTAGTACAGCCTCTCCGGTTACGGCGAGGCTGTATGATTGTCAGCATAATATAGCTGACTGATGAGGTGTTAAGTTAAAATAGAGGTTCTAAGTAATAAATGAGTAACAAGATCATAAATATAATCCTATATATTACATCCGTTGTAGCACTTGCGGTTGTAGTAGTATTTTTCATAAAGCTGGGAAATATCGAGCCAACAGATAACAGTAAGACCGATACAGCTGTAACAGGTACTGAGAAGCAGGATGGCCTTTCGGCACTGACCGGAAAACAAGGAACAGAAGATAATACTCCGGTACCTACAGATGAGCCGGGGACGTTAGATACTCCGACCGATATACCTGCTGTGGACCCGGTAACCACACCGACGGATATACCTGTTACAGACACTCCGGTGACAGCAGCACCTACAGCAGCTCCTGACAATACGGATATTACCCCGACATCTGTCCCACGTGCGGTAAATGTCACAGGGATCGATCCGGAAAAGCCTATCGTGGCACTCACATTTGATGACGGTCCGAGTGTAAATACCGCCAGCATTATAGAAACACTTACCGAATACGGTGCACATGCGACATTTTTCATGGTCGGAGAAAATGTAACTATGTATCCTGAACGTGTGAAAATGGTGTATGATGCAGGTTGTGAAATTGGAAACCATACCGTTAACCATAAAGACCTTAAAAAGCTTTCAAAGGCAGAGGTCAAGAAAGAAATAGAGGATAACCAGACCAATATCAATGCAGCCATAGGTACGACCATAAGCTCACTGGTACGCCCGCCATACGGGAATGTTAACGATACCGTAAAAGAGGCCTGCGCTCATCCTATGATAAACTGGTCGGTTGATACTTTGGACTGGAAGACCAGAAATGCCGATTCGGTATTTGAAGAAGTAAAGAAAAGTACAAAGGACGGAAGCATAATTCTTATGCACGATCTTTATTCCAGTACTGCGGATGCGGTAAAGATGGTAGTGCCCTGGCTTATAGAGCAGGGATACCAGGTATGTTCTGTCAGCGAAATGTTCGCCGCACGTGGCGTAGCATTGGAAAACGGACATGTATATAACAGCGTGATGAACGCCGCAAAATATATTGAAACTAAAAAAGAAGAAACGTAACAATGGGATGGTTCTGTTTACATTTATGGAGAAAAACAGAACCATCCTTTTTATTATTATTATTTAAGTATTAAATATATGTTAAATTATTAATAACCGCTTGACGTGACAATGTAATAGTGATATATAGTAATTAAAACTACATCATGTGGAGGAGGTAGTAAAAAATGGTAGCAAAACGAGAAGTAGCAATGATGGATTATAATCTGGCGGAGGAGCTGATCAACTCGATATCCCATGGTATCGGAGCGGGTTTGGCGGTGGCTGCGGCAGTGCTTTGTATAGTTAAGGCAGGGAAAAGCGGTAATCCCTGGGCTATAGTAACAGCTTCGGTATTTGGGTTCTGCATTATCATGCTTTATACCATGTCCACCATATATCATGCTCTTCCCAAAGGAAAAGCAAAAAAGGTATTCCGTGTTATAGACCATTGCACAGTGTTCCTTATGATCGCGGGTACTTATACCCCCTGCATGCTTGTACATTTCCATGACGCCAAAGGCTGGGTTATGTTCGGTATCATCTGGGGACTCGCTATACTCGGCATAGTGTTTAATGCCATAGATGTTGATAAATATGAGAATCTGTCAGCGGTAATAAATGTGATAATGGGCTGGGCTGTATGCTTTATGTTCGGTTCATTGGTTGATGCCATAGGTGGCAAGGGCGTGGCGCTTCTGATAATCGGAGGCGGCCTGTATACTTTGGGAGCCATCCTCTACGGTATAGGTGATAAGGTCAGATATATGCATTCGGTATTTCACTTTTTCTGCATAGCCGGAAGCATACTTCACTTCTTCGCAATCTATAACTATGTATTATAATTTCCTTGACTAATGGATTTAGGATGCTATAATAGTACATTAGGTAATTTTGGATTTGAAGGAGGACTCATAAATGGCTGAAAAGAAGCTGATGCTGGGCAATGAGGCGATAGCGCGCGGCGCATATGAGGCAGGCGTAAAGGTGTCTGCTGCTTATCCCGGAACCCCCAGTACTGAGATTAGTGAAAATATCGTAAAGTATGATGAGATCTACTGTGAGTGGTCACCCAATGAAAAGGTAGCCCTTGAAGTAGCCATCGGTGCATCCATGGCAGGTGTGAGATCACTTTGCTCCATGAAGCACGTAGGTGTAAATGTGGCATCCGATCCGCTGTATACCGTAAGTTATATCGGTGTATCAGGCGGCCTGGTACTTGTAGCTGCAGACGATCCCGGAATGTACAGCTCACAGAATGAACAGGATTCACGTGCGGTAGCCCGTGCGGCACATATCCCGGTTATTGAGCCCTCAGACAGCGCAGAAGCTAAAGAGTTCATCAAGTATGCATATGACATAAGCGAGAAATACGATACACCCGTTATGTTCAGGACCACTACCCGTATAGCTCATTCACAGGGCTTGGTAGAACTTGATGACCGCTGCGAGCCTATAGATATCCCTTATACTAAGAACGTAGCTAAAAATGTTATGATGCCCGGTAATGCCATTAAGCGTCATCCCGTAGTTGAAGCAAGGGAAAAGCAGATGGCTATAGACGGTGCAGAGTTCCCTATCAACAGAATAGAAATGAATGATACCAAGATCGGTGTTATCACATCAGGTATCCCTTATCAGTATGTAAAGGAAGCGCTTCCGAGTGCATCTGTTCTTAAGCTTGGTTGTGTTAACCCGCTTCCTAAGCAGATGATCATCGACTTTGCTAAGAAGGTGGATAAGCTCTACATCGTAGAAGAGCTCGATCCCATCATCGAGGAACAGGTTAAGTCATGGGGTATCGCTTGCATCGGTAAGGAAATCCTTACCATCCAGGGCGAATACAGCACCAATCTCTTAAAGAAAGCTATCCTCGGACAGGAGCTTGAGATCGAAGCAAAGGCAGACGTACCCGTAAGACCTCCCATCCTTTGTCCCGGATGTCCTCACAGAAGCACATTCTATACACTTAACAGATTAAAGATACATGCAGCAGGCGATATCGGATGCTATACACTCGGTGCGGTAGCTCCTCTTAGCGTAGTTGAGACTACA
>JAFZJK010000140.1 GCA_017553965.1 Lachnospiraceae bacterium
TATTATGTTATGCAAATGGAGGTCTAAAGTATTATAACAGTGAATTCTTCAAATACATGGAGTTTTATTATATAGCTCTGTTTGCGGTATTTGCGGTACTCGCGATCTTTAGCTACAGAAGACAGTATTCACTTAAGGCTAAAAATCGTTTCCATAAGACTTTGATCAACGCGATGGCAAATGACCTTAAGGTACCGTTATCGGATATGCAGGCATCATGTGAGGGGCTGGTTGAAAACATCAACGACGATGAAAAGAAGGAGTTTTATGCAAGGCAGATAATTGACGAGATCCATACCGTAAATAAGCTCGTTAACAAAAATCTGAATATGTCGCCTGACAAGCAGGACGCCGAGACCGGAGAGGATCAGATATACCTTATGGATATATTCGGGAAGGCAGAAGCGAAATACCAGGAGGAGCTTTCCGGTAAGAAGATAATCGTAAAAAAGAAAGGTGATACATTCTTAACCGGAAAAGAGGATGTATTCAGTCTGGCATTTGATAAGCTCTTGGAGGAGCTTGTGAGGAAGGCTCAGGATGAGCAGTCCATCATGGTTACCGGAAGGAACAGGTCATTTATGATAGTATGTAAGACTGACTCTGCTTTGGAGCCTTCGATGGCTTATGATGTATTTTCGGAAAGAGGCTGGCGCATCAAACAGAAATATAACATGAAAACAAAGATGCTTATATACAAGGTAATGAAGAAAATTCTTTAAGTTAAAAAATGACTTAAAAAGGAAGAGTATATTAAGGAGTTATGAACAATCACTATGAAAACGCGGGAAGAAGCACTTAAATACGGACTCTCTTTCAAGGACACCTATCAGGAGGCTCCGTTTCATGACCCAAACTGGCAGCTTATTAGGGTCAAGGGTAGTAAGAAGGCGTTTCTTTGGACGTATGAAAGAGACGGATATGTGAACCTTAATGTCAAGGTAGATCCGGAGCGGGCATATATCTGGAGGACAAAATATAAATCCGTACTTCCGGGGTACCATCAAAATAAAGACCACTGGAATACAATAATTCTTGACGGTTCCATACCGGACAAGGATGTAAAGGCAATGATAGCGGAAAGCTATGAACTGGTTTCAGACAGTCCGACCAAACGTATATATGAAGCAGTCAAAAAGATACCGAAAGGGCACGTGGCAACATATGCCCAGGTAGCGGAAATGGCGGGAGACAGAAAGATGGCCAGAGCTGTAGGGAATGCACTTCACAGGAATCCCGACCCTGAAAACATCCCATGCTTTAGGGTGGTGAATGCCAAGGGAGAACTCGCCGGAGGGTTTGCTTTCGGCGGCGCTGAGGTCCAGGCAAGGCTACTGGAGGAGGATGGCGTGAGAGTTGTTGATGGGAAGGTCGATCTGAAAATTTATGGGTTGCAGTATTGAGACAAGATCTTTAAGAAGCTTTTCGGAAAGAAAGTATTTGAGAAATTTGCGGTTTATTACAACAAAGTAAAATAATGATCACAACCCCCGGTAACGGATTGACCGCTACCGGGGGTTAAATGTTATGAAATATCCAGCTCAGGGGGTTCATCGAGGTTAGTGGATACATATGCGCCGTTTTTCTTTCGCTGCTTTACGCATTCTGTGAGAAGGTATTCTATCTGTCCGTTGACGGAGCGAAAATCATCCTCTGCCCATGCAGCAATTGCGTTATACAATTTTTCTGAAAGCCTGAGCGGTATCTGCTTTTTTTCTCCCATATATCGTACCTTATTCTAACCTTTCTGTTGCTTTAAAACTATTTTAATACAAAGTGCCGGTATTTACAATGGGCTGAGCATCATGGTTTCCGCAGAGAACTACGAGCAGATTGGATACCATGGCAGCCTTTCTTTCCTCGTCAAGGTTTACCATATTGTTTTCGTTGAGTCTCTCGAGGGCCATTTCAACCATACCTACCGCACCGTCAACTATCATCTTTCTTGCGTCGATGATTGCCGATGCCTGCTGACGCTGGAGCATGACTGCCGCGATTTCCTGAGCGTATGCAAGATATGTGATCCTTGCTTCTACGATCTCTATTCCTGCTATTTCCACTTTCTTCTGGATCTCCTCACGGATACGGTTAACTACGACTTCACTTGAACCACGGAGGGATCCGTCATCGGCAACACCGTCACCGGTGGTATCAACATTGGGTGCCACATCGTAAGGGTAGATCCTTACGATATCACGAAGTGCGGTATCACACTGAAGTGAGAGATATTCCTTGTAGTTATCAACATTGAAAACGGCCTTGGCGGTATCCACTACCTTCCACATAACCGCGATACCGATCTCTACAGGATTTCCGAGACAGTCGTTGATCTTTTGTTTATTGTTGTTTAAGGTCATGATCTTTAAGGAAATCTTTTTTGATTCAAAGCTGAAACCGCTTGCCGAGAGTGAGGAAACGCCTGCCATGGCTCCGAGTCTTGAAAGGGCGCCGCCTCCGGAAGTGCTTACGTCACCGCTCTGGTTAAGCTTGGTTGATGAAGCGGGGTTAAAGCCTATACAGAAGGGATTTACCCAGAAGAAGCCGTCACCCTTAAGCGTTCCTTTGTATTTTCCGAATAATGTAAGTACAAGTGCTTCCTGGGGCTTTAGTACCTTTAAGCCTAGGAAGATGATCCAGCCGACCAGTATCCACAGTACACAGATGACAAGGCCGATTACTTCAAGAGGGCCTCCGTTCTCCTCTGCCAAGGGGATGATACAAGCTATCATTCCGACGAATGCTCCGATATAGAGTAGCAGTCCCAACAATAACATAGGCATTCCGTTTTTACTCTTACTGATAATTCTTTCCTGCATAGCACACCTCCATAATGTGTACATATATTGTATTTAATTGGTTTGAAATGGATATCGTTTCTGATATCGTATCGTAATGATATCATAGTGATATCACTTTGTCAAGTGCTTTTTTCAAAATTATCAATAATTATCTGAAAGAGCGTTATTTTGCGGCCAAATTGCAATTATATATTTATAATAACGATACATTTGGGTTTATTTTCCGGTATATATAAGGTATATTTAATATGCTCAGAAGAGCCTTAAGGAAGTTGACATTTCCAAAAATATTGGCTACAATGGGTTAGAATCTTGGGATATGGAGGTACTTGCGTATGAAAAATCAAAACATGATCTGCAGGGTGATCGGAGCGGTAATGATCCTGGTCGGCGTAATTTTGTTCGCACTTTCTGTTAAGGTTAACTCAGGTTACGGCTATGGTTTCAGATTTGTAAGATGGGGAAATGTAAACCTTGGTGCAGTACTTATAGTACTTCTTGTATTTGAGGTTGTAGCTTATGTGGCGCTGTATAATATCCAGCCGTGGATGCAGATACTTAAAGTAGCAATGCTTGGTACGGCAGTGGTATTCGGCATAGTTTTCATCGTATCTCTTAACTTCTACTTCGAGAGAATGAGCCTGCTTCAGTTTATAATCTATCTCGGACTCATCGGTATCGGTGCAGGCTTACTGATAAGAGGCAGACTGGCAGACAGAAAAAAGAATACTGAAAAGGATTCGGAAGAATAAATAGTAAAAACTTTAAACCCGGTAACGGCATCGCCGCTGCCGGGTATTTTTTTTGGAAAATACTGTTTAGTTGAGCCAAAACAGATAAAACAATTAATAGTAGGATTTTGGAGAAAATTCCATTAAAAATAAAATTATAGTAGAATATAGCTATGGCGTACAACTGATAATTGTGTTATACTGTGGTCAAATCAAAAGAAAGTTGAATTCGAATTCCACAACAACTGATAAACGCTATCTAACAGGAGGTACGAGACATGGCAAAAGAAACTACAGTATTTGCTTCAAATCTACAGTCATTAAGAAAACAAAAGGGTGTAACACAGGAACAGCTGGCATCATACCTGGGAGTCAGCCCCCAGGCGGTATCTAAATGGGAGAACGGAAGCTACCCGGAAGGCGACCTTCTCCCCAAGATATCGGAATACTTTGAGGTTTCGATATCTTATCTATACGGCCAGGAAACAGAGAAAAAGAGCTTCGAGCAGATGGTCCTGGATGAATTGTATTCGCTCCATGAGAAAGAGAATGAAAAAAGCGGAAGCTTACATGAAGAATATTTTGAAAAACTGCTTGATATCGCCTGGACGGGTCAGATAGCCTGCTGGAAGAATAACAAGTATTATTATAAAAAAGTTGTTCCCGAAGAAGGAGTACGTACAGCTTCGGTTATATCGGACAATGCAGGCTTTGGATATTTCAACCTTAATCTGGAAAAACAGTACTATGCTCTTGTAAAGGAACCTGAGGACGGTTTTTCAAGCCACCTGAAACTGTCGGAAGGTTTAAGAAGCTTTTTCAGAGGGCTCGGAGAACCCGGAGTTCTTGAGATATTATTCTTCCTTATGAGTTTAAAAACGTTTGAAGCGGTATCCGTTTCAACCTTATCGGAGATCATAGGAATGGATGTTGACAAAATACAGAATATAATGGATAAGTTGACGGCAGGAGATAAAGGCGGCAGGGTAATACAGTGTGTTAATGTCGTAAAGAGTGATGACACAGAGACAGCATACTCTATAGAACCAAGCGGTATAGTTCCTTTTATAGTGTTGCTGTTAAGTATGGACAGCCTTATAAATCCTCCGTACGGTTATACGATGCAAGTAGGAAACAGGGATAAAGCCTGGTTTGACCGTGAGAAAGTAATTAAGATGATAAAAGAGGTTAAAAATGGCAGAGTATAAAGAAAGTAAAGATAATCCGCTCCATAAAGAATTTGGTTTATGGAGCAATACTAAATACGTACTTGGGAAAGCAAAGAAATACTGTCCGTCAGCACTGGGACTGGCGGCCGTAGGTATGGTAGCTTCATCCATGCTCCAGTATTTCTGGGGAGTATTTGGAAAGTACGTACTTGATATAATAGAAAACGGGGTTGATGATGACGTAAAAAGGCACAACCTTATCGTATTTTTGCTGGTGGCGGGAAGTATAACCACTGTTCTTATATTAAGCAATACGGTATCCGGTTCGCTCACCTGGTATAAATACATAGATATCCGTATGCGCGTGATCAGTGAGAGAGTAAGCCGTGTGCTGAGTCTTAACTACGAGATACTTGAAAGGCCGGATGTACTTGATATGCATGAACGTGCACTGGAATCGTGTAATGATAATCAAAACGGCTTTGAAGGTATGCTGCATATCATACCCGAATTGGGACAAAACCTGCTCACGGTCATAGTAACCTTTGTAGCTGTTACGGTGCTTGACTATAGGCTTATAATCTGTCTGGTGTTTTTAGCTATCATCCAGTTTTTGTACTACAGAAGGATAGTTAAAAAAGACAAAGAGGAAGTCTGGGACCAGCTCTCTCCGATATGGCGTAAGATCGGCTATATGTCAAGAGTTACACAGGATTTTGAATATGCCAAAGATATCCGTTTATTTGGACTTGGCAAGTATCTGGTAAAAAAGCAGAAAAAGATATTCAGTGAAAAAGAAGAAAAAATGGACAAACATTACAATATGTGGTCCGGACATGCTTATTTTGCCTCATTACTTACCATGATCACCAAAGGACTGGTATATGCGGTACTCTTTTATGCGGTTATAAAGAAGGATCTTACCATAGGAAACTTTACGATGTTCCTCGCATTAGCCACCGCGTTTTCGCAGAGTCTTCCGTTTTTACTCTTGAGATTCGGCGACTACAAGAAATGTTCGTTAAGAGTTGATGATCTGAGAACTTTTATGGAGCTGGATATAATCAAAAAGGAAGATACGCTCCCTCTTCCCAAGGCAGATTCTTATGTTATCGAGTTTAAGGATGTAAGCTACAAATACCTTAAGGCTGAAAAGTATGCGTTAAAGCACTTGAATCTTAAGATAAATGCAGGTGAAAGACTGGCAGTGGTAGGACTTAACGGTGCCGGTAAGACGACCATGATAAAGCTGCTTCTCCGTCTTTACGATCCCACAGAGGGCATGATCACGCTAAACGGTGTGGATATAAAGAAATACGACCGTGAGGAGTATTACAAGCTGTTTGCACCTGTATTCCAGGATGTGGAGACCTTTGCATTCCCCATAGCAGAAAACGTTTCTATGAAAACCGGCGCTGATACCGATAAGGACAGAGTCATAAAGGCACTTGATGAGGCCGGACTTAATGAAAAGATAGAGGGCCTAAAAAAAGGTATCGATACGTACATCACCAATATAGTGGAAGATGACGGAATAGATCTGTCAGGCGGTGAGAAGCAGAAGCTTGCACTGGCAAGAGCCCTGTACAAAGACGCTGATGTTGTGGTACTTGACGAGCCTACCTCAGCACTTGATGCCATAGCTGAACAGCAGCTGTATGAACGCTTTGACAGGATGATCGGAAAGAAGTCGGCGGTATATATATCTCATAGACTGGCTTCTACAAGATTCTGCGATAATATAGCGATGTTCAAGGATGGAGAGATGATAGAATACGGTTCATTTGATGAACTTATGTCTAAGAACGGGGAATACGCCAATATGTTCAATATCCAGGCGAAATATTATAATGAAGAGGAAACACCTGATCCGTCGCAAAAAGCAGACTGATGAGGTGTGACA
>JAFZJK010000141.1 GCA_017553965.1 Lachnospiraceae bacterium
ATGACGGCTATGACAGCTCCAAAAGAAACATAAAGGAACGGATAGCACTGATCAATAAGGAAGCCGCCACATACTATTACAGGATGTTGCGATCCAAGGAAGGTCATAATGCATACGAATATCTCAAAAACCGTGGGCTTTCGGATGAGACGATCAACAACTTCGGCCTGGGGTTTGCGGGCAGATATTCGGACGGACTATATAAATATATGAAAACTCTCGGACATTCCGACGAGGAGCTAGCCACAAGCGGACTTTTCAGTATAAGCGAAAAAGGTGTATATGATAAGTTCTGGGACAGAGTAATATTTCCGATCATGGACCAGCGCGGCAGGGTTATAGCATTCGGCGGCAGGATCATGAGTAAAGCGGAAAATGCTCCAAAGTACTTAAACTCACCGGAGACGGAGCTCTTTTTAAAGAGCGAGAATCTGTACGGCCTGCATTTGGCTAAAAAGACAAAGGAAAAGTTTTTCCTGCTTGCAGAAGGGTACATGGATGTTATAGCACTCCATCAGGCGGGTTTTGACAATGCTGTTGCTTCGCTCGGCACATCGCTTACGGAGAGGCAGGCAAACAGGATCAAAGGGTATACGGAATCCGTGGTCATAACATATGACAGTGACGGAGCCGGAAGAAAAGCGGCACTGAGAGCCATCCCTATCTTAAAGAATGTGGGGCTGTCGGTGAAAGTGCTGAACATGAAGCCTTATAAGGATCCCGATGAGTTCATCTGTGCCATCGGTGCCGATGAATACAGAAAACGTATAGAAACTGCGGTAAACGGCTTTGATTTTGAAGCCGGGGTATTGGAGGAGTCGCACGATATGGATGATCCCGATTCGAAAACGCAGTTTGATCATAGAATAGCAGAGACCATAGCCAAGATAGACGATCCGATGGCAAGACATAATCACATAGAGTCGGCGGCCAGAAAATACAATATCGATCCGGTCGAATTAAAGCGTGAGGTTAACAGGATCGGAGCGGCTTTAAAGGTCAGGGAAAACAACGAACGTGAGAAGGAACGGGCAAAGGCGACCAGGGAGATAAAACCCGAGACAGCCATGAAGCATACTGAATATATGTTATTAAACATGCTCGTTTCAAATAAAAATGCGTATCAGGCAACCAAAGGCATATTAGAAAAAGATGATTTTTCCGAGGATGTTGAACAACGCATTTTTGAATATTTAACAAACGATTATGAAAGAACCGGAGCGACGGTAGGCGCCAGAATAGTTGAAAAATTTGAAACTGCAGATGAGCAGAAAAAGGTGGCGGACATACTGATGACCTCAGGGGATTTTGATGAAAGTAGTGACGAAGAAAGGAGGATGGCATTTGCTGATTTTGTAACAGGTGTTAAGAAAGCGGCAATAGAGCGTAAGGTCGGAGACGCGATGAATAAAGGAGACGGAGCAGCACTTATTGAATTGCTCAAAATTGAAGACGGTCTCGAGAACCTTCGCAAAAAGCTGTTGAATGTAAACCTGTAGTAGCAATGCCTAGAACGATGGATCAGCAGTTACAGCAGAAGTTCCAGGAGAAGCTCAGAGAATTACTGAGCATGGCCAAGAAAAAGAAAAACGTCTTGGAATATCAGGAGGTTAATGACTTTTTCAGCGATATGGAGCTGAATGAGGACCAGATCAACCACATTTATGATTTCCTTGACAATAACGGAGTCGATGTCTTGAGAGAGACCGTTTCCGATGACGATATCCTGGACAGCATTGATCTTATCAGTGATGACGAGGAAGATATCGATATCGAGAATATCGACCTTTCCGTTCCGGAAGGCGTGAGCATTGAGGATCCGGTAAGAATGTACCTTAAGGAAATAGGTAAGGTACAGCTCTTAAGCGCAGATGAGGAAATTCATCTGGCTCAAGTAATAGAGGAGGGAGATTCCTACAAGCAGCGCTGTCACGAAATAGAAAAGAAGCTGAGGAAGCCCGAGAGTCCCGAAGCTAAAGAAGAGCTTACCAAGAAGCTTGCTTCCTTAAAAAAGGAAGGACAGAAAAAGATTGACGCAGGTGAAGCGGCAAAGAAGAGACTGGCTGAGGCTAACTTAAGACTTGTTGTTTCCATAGCAAAGCGTTACGTGGGCCGCGGTATGCAGTTCCTTGATCTTATCCAGGAAGGTAACCTCGGACTTATCAAAGCAGTAGAGAAATTTGATTATAACAAGGGATACAAATTCAGTACCTATGCTACATGGTGGATCAGACAGGCAATAACCAGAGCTATCGCCGATCAGGCACGTACCATAAGAATACCTGTACATATGGTTGAGACCATCAACAGGCTGATGCGTACCCAGAGAACACTGCTTCAGGAGTTAGGACGTGAACCTACCCAGGAGGAAGTGGCACGTGAAATGAAGATGCCGGTTGAGCGTGTGGCAGAGATCCAGAAGATTTCTCAGGAGCCTGTATCATTAGAGACTCCTATCGGTGAGGAGGAAGACAGCCACCTTGGTGACTTCATCCAGGACGATAACGTACCTATGCCCGCAGATGCTGCAGCATATACACTGCTTAAAGAGCAGCTGCTTGACGTACTCGGGACGTTAACAGATCGTGAGCAGAGAGTGCTCAGACTCAGATTTGGTCTTGATGACGGACGTGCAAGAACACTTGAAGAGGTTGGTAAGGTATTCGATGTAACACGTGAGCGTATCAGACAGATTGAGGCTAAGGCTTTAAGAAAGCTGAGACACCCCAGCCGCAGCAGAAAGCTTAGGGATTTCCTTGAGCAGTAATCGTCGTCACACGAAGTGTGATGACAGTCGGTCCGCGCGACGTTTGGCGCGGTAAAACCAATGAAAAACCGAAATGGAGGTTTTTCGTCCATTATGGAACACAGAGATAATATAAAACTGTCGGAACGCCTTGCCATGTCAGCAGGGATGGTGACGGCGGGCTCGAGCGTGGCAGATGTGGGCTGTGATCATGCCCACACCTGTATATGGCTCGTAAAGCATGGTGCGGTGACGAAGGCGATTGCCATGGATGTCAGGTCAGGGCCGCTTTCACATGCCGAGGCCAATATAAGGCTGTACGGACTTGATGAACATATAAAGACGAGACTTTCGGACGGACTTGATGCCCTTTTGCCGGGAGAGACAGATACGATCATCATAGCCGGTATGGGCGGTACACTTACCGTTCAGATACTTGAAAGAGGTCTTGATAAAGCTAAGGCTGCAAAAGAACTGATACTTCAGCCACAATCGGATCTGGAGATGGTAAGAAGGTTCTTAAGAGAACAGGGATTCCGTATCCGGGAAGAAAAGATGTGTAAGGAATCCGGAAAGTTTTATACATCGATGAAAGTGATATACGAGGAACCGGATACTGATATACAGAGTTCGGAAAAAGAAACTGATCTTCAAGCGGTATATGATGAGTTTGGAGAGTATCTTTTAAAGAATAAAAATGAAATTTTGTATGAAGTTCTTCTTATACTAAAGGAGAAAAACGAAAGAATCCTTGAGAGGATAACCGGGGAAGGCTCCGAGGAAAGCTTGGAGCGAAAGGCTTTTTTCGAGAATGAGAAAGAACAGATATCAAAAGCCTTGGAGTTTTATAAGTAACAAAATTACAATAACATAGACAAGGAGAGAAGGATGGCTGATTGCAAGGTTAATGTATTTGGGGTTACGGTAGAATATGAGCAGGGCACAACATATGCCGAGATAGCAAAGGATTACAAGGAAAAAGTGGATGGTGACATAATACTTGTTACCGTAAACGGCAAGCTCTGCGAGCTGCACAAGAAAATAGAGAACGGCTGCAAGATTGATTTCGTCACTACTAAGGATTCCGTCGGAAACGATACTTATGTGAGAGGTGCTATTTTCCTGATGCTCAAAGCGTTTTATAATGTACTGGGCAGGGAAAAGATAAAAAAAATCTCCGTAGAGCATACTTTAGGAAAAGCAGTATACTGCGATTATGAGGGAAAAGAACCTCTTTCCAATGAACTGCTTGCAAAGGTAAAGCGAGAGATGCATGAGATAGCCGATGCAGATCTTCCTATATTGAAAAAGTCCATACCGACATCTGAAGCTATAAAGATGTTCAGGGATCTTGGTATGCATGATAAAGAGAAGCTTTTCAAATACAGAAGTGCTTCCTCGACAAATTATTATGAGCTTGACGGTTTTAAGGATTATTTTTACGGATATATGCCGGCGTCTACCGGTATCCTTAAGGTGTTTGATCTGATGCTCTACGCGGATGGATTCCTTTTACTTCTTCCTGATGTATCGGATCCTTCCACTGTGGCTGATTATGATGACAGACCCCTGCTGTTTAAGACCCAGCATGAGGCAAATGAGTGGGGCAAGGTCATGGGGCTTGAGACTGTAGGTGATCTGAACGAGCAGATATGTAACGGAAATATCGAGGATCTGCTTTTGGTACAGGAGGCTCTCCAGGAAAAGAGGATAGGAGATATCGCAGAACAGATAAAGTCCAGGGGCGGAGTTAAGTTTGTTATGATAGCAGGCCCTTCTTCTTCGGGAAAGACCACATTTTCACACAGACTTTCCGTGCAGCTGAGAACTCTTGGTTTAAAACCTCATCCTGTAGCACTTGATAACTATTTCAAGAACCGTGAAGATACACCCAAGGACGAGAACGGAAATTATAACTTCGAATGCCTTGAGGCAATAGATGTTGAAGGTTTTAACAAGGATATGCTGGCACTCCTTAACGGCGAGACCGTACAGATGCCGTCATTTAACTTTAAGGTAGGAAAACGTGAATATAAGGGCAATACCTTAAAGCTTGAGGAAGGCGATATACTGGTACTTGAAGGTATACATGGACTAAACGATGCTCTGTCATATTCACTTCCTAAGGAAAGCAAGTTTAAGATATATATCAGTGCTCTTACCCAGTTGAATATTGATGAGCACAACAGGATCCCGACTACTACGGCCAGACTTATCAGACGTATAGTAAGGGATGCAAGAACCAGAGGTACTTCGGCGCAGGGAACTATCGCAATGTGGTATTCGGTACGCCGTGGTGAGGAAGAAAATATATTCCCGTTCCAGGAGCAGGCAGACTGCATGTTTAATTCGGCACTTGTATATGAGCTGGCCGTGCTTAAACAATATGTAGAGCCGTTGCTTTTCGGAATAAAGGAAGATGATCCCGAGTATCTGGAAGCAAATAAGTTACTTAAGTTCTTGAAATACTTCCTTGGTATTTCAAGTGAGGGAATCCCGCACAACTCGATCGTGAGAGAGTTTGTAGGCGGAAGCGTATTCCCTGTTTAATCGCATTTTACAGTCATAGCATATCATCTGCTCACTTTATGGTTTCATCCCATGATAGTACTCCGATTTAGTAAATTTGCGATAAAGGGAATATAATATGTTAAATATGAGCAGCACGGATGGTCGCGGCGAAAGCTGAGGAAAGTCCGGGCTTCGTAGGGCAGGGTGCCGGATAACGTCCGGCGGAGGTGACTCCCGGGAAAGTGCAACAGAAATTATACCGCCCAACTAAAGTTGGGTAAGGGTGGAATGGCGGTGTAAGAGACCACCGGTTTTCCGGTAACGGAAAATGCTGTGCAAACCCCACCTGAAGCAAGGCCAAACAGGGGACTATACGGCGGCCCGTCGTGTCTCCGGGTAGGCTGCGTTCTGAG
>JAFZJK010000017.1 GCA_017553965.1 Lachnospiraceae bacterium
AAGGTGGTAAGGATATTCCTGAATGTGGAAGATATGGGTGTTATCAAAAGAACCGAGGCTTGTGAGGCTGCCATAAAGGTGGTAGCAGGTCTGGTAAAGAGTTTTACCTCAGAGGATATGGAGTTTGCGTTTTACAGTAACGGTGTGGATATATTAAGCAAACAGCCGATAAGGATCAAAAGAAGCCGCGGAAAGGCGCACGAGGAGGAGATATACAGAGCTCTTGCCCGTATAGACCTGTCCGCCGAAACAAGGGATATGAATGATCTTTTCGGTAATACCATAGCATACGGTGACGGTTCTATGTGCGATTACCATATTTCCGTTAATTCGTACGAAAATTACCAAAGGCTTTTGGAAAGCTACGACAGCATACATATGAGCTTTTTATGGCTCTATGTTACATCTGCTACGGAGCTTATGGGCATATCGGGTAAGCTTCGTAACCGGGTAATGCCGGTAAGAAGCTGGAGCAGAAATGTTACCCCCGAGATAGATCTGGATAAACAGATAGGATAAAAACGACTTATGCAGAGAGCTACTAAGGAAAAAACTCTGATAATTATAAGAGAATTGATCGTAACGCAGACAAACCACTGGAGTCTGTTTGCACTGAGTTACGGTCTTTCTGTTATGCTCTCTGAGGTATACGGTATAGAAAGACTCAGCCTTCTTTTATGGGGACTTATGGGAGTCGGGCTCATCTTTAATTATCTTATCCGTGTAAAAACTAATAGGATGTGGGTGTCGATATTATTCCATCTGCTTTCACTATTGTTTATGGCTGCTACGGGCTTTACGGAACTTGAGTATCTGCTGCTGCACGGTGGGTTCGCATTCTTTTACTGCGTACTTTCGATCGTAAAGCAGTTCGGTGGAATAGAGATGGAGGATGAGAACTTTTCCATACCTGTTATATCGATCCTTATCTGCGTCCCGTACTTTGTGCTTACTCTGGCACATTATGGGAATATCACCGGTATATACAGAAACCTTCTTATCTGCCTGTTTACATTGTTCTTTGTTCAGCATTATTTCGGAAGGTATTCACGCTTTGTAAAGCTTAATGAGCACAGTGCCGGTTTCTTCCCCAAATCGGAGATAATGGGAGCCGGACTTAAAAATGTTATTATATATGTAGGTATTTCAGCGGGTATGTTTTTCGGCATAGCCAATATGGACAGCCTGACAGAGCTTGGCAATAACCTTTCGGATAAGCTCATCTTCTATATAAAGAAGTTCCTAAAATTCCTGTTCGGAAAAGGCGAGAAAGAGCCTATAGAGTCTCAAAGGCTCGATTATAATGATTTTGATTCACTTACCGCTAAAATGGGAATGGGTGAGGCACCCCAGGAATCGCTCTTCAGCATTATCATACAAAAGCTTATCTGGATACTTATAATAGCTTTCGCAATGTACTGCTTATATAAGCTTATAAAGAAGATACTCGGCTTCTTCAATATGAAGCTTGACAGAGAAGATATCATAGTCGACGAGCTTGTGACCGATGTAAGAGAGTCCTGCGACACTTCGTCGGTTAAGACCAAAAAGGTCAGGGAAAAGAGATTTTTCTTAAGCCCCAGAGAGAAAGTGCGAAAGTATTTTAAAAATATCACCAAGGAGAAATGTTACAGGATATGTAAGTCCGGAGACCATATGCAGCTTAGCTACAAAACATCAGGTGAATGCAGCAGCGCGGTAAATGTTCCGGAGCTCTCCGAGATATATGACAGGGCAAGGTACTCAGATGAGGAGATAACGGAGCAGGATGCTCTAAAAATGAAGCAGATATACGACCGCTTATGCGATTCGTAAAGGATAAAAAGAATATTAAAGATTTCTTATCAAAAAGGCACATCAACAAAAATGGTGATGTGCTTTTTTGGTTTTTTTGTAACATAATATATGTTGAAAAATCTGTGCAAATTTTAAGGAGGAACGAGGTTTGAAAATCGCAGTTTTGGGAGCCGGAGCGATGGGCAGCATGCTGGGCGCGTATCTTCAGCTGGGCGGTGCTGATGTTACATTGCTTGTAAGAAGAAAAGAATTGGCTGAAAAGTTTGGAGCACCCGGTATCGTTATGAGAAGCTATACAGGTGCCAACGGAGAAAAGACAGAGGTCGGACCCATACCTATGAAGGCGGCAGTTGATTGCAGCGACTTAGAGGTTATGGATGCAGTCCTTGTAATGGTAAAGGGCTGCGATACAAAGAGTGCACTTGAAGGTGCTGCTTCTATAATCGGAGAAAATACTAAGATCATCACACTCCAGAACGGTATCGGAAATACGGATATCATCGCGGAGAGTGTAAATAAAGACAATATATATTACGGCTGCGTTAACATGTCGGCTATCATGTCGGCACCCGCAGTACTTGATACAGGACTGTTCGGTGATGTTAACGTGGTATTCGGCTCGGTGACAAAGGGCGAAGACCAGAAGAAGTTCGGCGATGAGCTGGCAGGTATATTTAACGCAAGCGGCATTAAGGCTGCATATACGGATGATATCGATACAGAGGTATGGTACAAGCTCCTTGTAAATATCTCGGTTAACGCAGGCTGCGGTCTGGTAAGACTGCGTGGCGGCGAGGCCGGAAACGATCAGGACTTTACACTGTTGGCTGTAGATATGCTTAAGGAAGCTATCGCAGTAGCATATTCCTGCGGCGTTAAGCTTGATTTCAACTATTTCATGACACATATCCTTCCTGTGGCACGTAAGACATCAGGACTTCATTATCCTTCCATGGCACAGGATATGCTTATGAAAAAGGCTCCTACCGAGATCGAATTCATCAACGGTGCAGTAGAGCGTCTGGGAAAGAAGGCAGGTATACCCACACCCGTAAACCAGACTGTTTCAAGACTCGTTCGTACAATAGAGAGAAATTACGACAAGCAGTACCAGGATAAGAGCGCAAAGTCCGGTCCTTCATTTAAGGTAAAGATATCGGATAAGTTCTGTAAGGGCTGCGGCTACTGTATCAAGTACTGTCCCAAGAAAGTGCTTACAGCAGAGGATGGTCTTAATGCAAAGGGCTATGTTAAGGTTAAGGTTGCAAACCAGGGCGATTGTATCGGATGTCTGCAGTGCAGCACGGTATGTCCCGAGGCAGCTATCACCATTTCCAAAGAAGACTAGATAAGGAGAATAAAATGGAAAAGAAATTCATGAAAGGTAACGAAGCTCTGGCTGAGGCTGCTGTAAGAGCAGGTGTCAGATTCTTCGCAGGCTATCCCATCACTCCCCAGAACGAAGTACCCGAGTATTTAAGCCGCAGACTTCCCGAAGTGGGCGGAGTATTTATCCAGGGTGAGAGCGAGATAGCTTCTATAAATATGGTTTACGGTGCTGCAAGTACGGGTGTAAGAGCTATGACCTCTTCATCAGGTCCCGGATTATCACTTAAGTGCGAAGGTATTTCATACCTTGCAGCCGCACAGCTTCCCGCTTTGATAGTTGATGTAAGCCGCGGAGGCCCCGGACTCGGAAGTATCCAGCCCGCACAGTCGGATTACCTTCAGGTGACCAAGGCTTTAGGTCACGGCGGACACAGGCTTATGGTATTTGCTCCTTCAACTCTTCAGGAGATAGTTGATCTTACATACAATGCATTTAACTATGCAGAGCGCGACAGAAATCCGGTATGTATCCTTATGGACGGTGTACTTGGCGCTATGATGGAGCAGGTTGAGCTTCCTGAGATGAAGGAACCCAATCCCAAGGCACAGTCTTCATGGACAATGGGCAGATGGGAAGGCGAGGAAAACAGACAGTCACACCTTATCTCTCCTATATATGAGGCAGGTCTTGAAGGTCTTAACAAGTCCTTTGC
>JAFZJK010000142.1 GCA_017553965.1 Lachnospiraceae bacterium
CACCATTCCCAGATAAAGCCGCCCATGAATCTGTCGCTGGAATAGAAGATATTTCTGTAATCCTCGAGATCTCCGGGGCCGTTGCCCATTGCATGGCAGTATTCGCACAGCAGGAAAGGTCTTGAGTCGTTGACGATGAAGCCCCACATATCCTGCGGAGCGGTGTACATACGTGATACCACATCAAATACATCATCCTCGATATCGTCTATCTTGTGCACGCTTTCGTAATGTACAGGCCTTGTAGGGTCAAGCTTTTTAACCATGCCTGCGGCTTCATAGATGTTGGTGCCGAGTCCGCCTTCGTTTCCGAGTGACCACATAACTACGCAGGGTCTGTTTTTATCGCGTGTTACCAGCAGTCTTTCACGGTCAAATATCGCATCCTTAAACACCGGGTCTCTTGCGATAAGTGCTATTCCGCCGTAGCCTTTTTCCCATTTGAAAGAATTATATACATCCACGCACCCGTGGGATTCAAAGTCGCATTCGTCGATCACATAAAAACCGTATCTGTCGCAGAGCTTGTAGAAAAGCGGAGCGTTCGGATAATGGGATGTCCTTATGGCATTAATGTTAAACTGCTTCATCTGGATAAGGTCCATTTCCATATGAGCCACATCCGCATAATATCCTGTATCCGGGTAGCTGTCGTGTCTGTTGGTGCCTCTGAACTTTGCATGACGGTGGTTGATCTTGAAAATGCCGTCCTCTATCGTGATATCTCTCAGTCCCACTTCCTCACCTATAAGCTCATCTCCCGAAGTGATGAGAAGTTTGTAAAGATAAGGAGTTTCGGCCGACCAGAGTATGGGGTCCTTCACTTCAAAAGTTCCGGGTACCCCGTTGGTGAGATGCTCTCTAAAAAGCTCCTCGCCTTCTTTTGTGGAAAAGCTTATATCGCAGTCCCAGCCGAATGTCTTTATCTCGATCGAACATGAAGAGCAGTCCGGGGTTAAGCTTGTTTTTATACTGTAATCAAAAAGATGTGCCGCAGGGCGGGAGAGAATATATACATCCCTGAATATACCGGAGAGGCGGATTTTGTCCTGGTCTTCCAAGTATGTTCCGTCGCACCATTTAAGTACCGCCACGCAGATAGTATTGGTGCCGGCGGTAAGGTACCCTGTTATGTCAAATTCACTGGTGTGGTGAGACACCTTTGAAAAGCCTGCAAATCTGCCGTTGATATAGAGGTATAAGCATGAATCAACACCTTCAAAGCACAGGAAACGGTTCATGCCGTCGGGGGTATATTCAAAGGTTCTCTTGTATACGCCCACGGGGATATCATCCGGTACAAAAGGCGGATCAAAGGGGATGGGATATACCACGTTAGTATACTGCGGCTTATCATAGCCGTGCAGCTGCCAGTTTGAAGGCACGGGGATTGTATTTTTAAACTCCACATCCGTGAAATTATCCTCAAGATCTATAATGCTTTCATAGTAGTTAAAATCCCATTCGCCGTTTAGCAGCATAAAACGGGATGACTCCTCACGTGCTGCATAAGGGTCTTCGGTTTTTGAAAAAGGTATAAAATAACTGTGATCTGCCACAGTACCTATATGCAGGCTGTGCGGATCCTCGTGGTATATCATATAACTCTTGGGACTGCCTTTTGCGGCGATACTTGAAATATCCATGGAAATCTCCTTTGTTGCATTGATAGTGTTTCTTGGTTGTTGCTTTATTTTTGTTTAGGTAACTGTTAGCCGGGCAGCTTCTTTTGCTGCATTTCACCGCGGAATTTCGCCAGTGCCGCTTTACCTTCCGGTGTGACCGGTTTTATCCATTTTCCGCTATGCAGGTGTATCTGCATCAGTATATATCTTATCGGTTCATCTATGTAACAGCAGATGAATACGACAAATACAGGTGCTCCGATTACCATACCCGTGATCCATACGGCGGGCACTACCATAACCCACATGAAAACGATCTCGAGCACGGTCCCGTATACCGCATCTCCCGCGGATCGGAAGGTGTCATTCTGTGTCCAGTTGCCCATCCTTATTATGGCGGCTATGGTATATATCGTGATAAAACCGAAGCCTATGTTAAAGCTTTCACCCTCGAGATGTGCTATCATAAGGATAGGAGTGTGCAGTATTATAAGCAATCCGCCGATTAAAGCTATGAATATCTGACACAGGTAAACTATCCTGTAGGCACGCTCGAATGCGGTTTTTAAGTTGCCCGCTCCGACTTCCTTTCCGACCAGTATCGATGAGGCATTGGAAAAGCCGGCAAAGAAGCCAATGATCAGACCTTCTATGGTCCTGAATATGGCGAGTGCTGCGATGGCGTCCTCCGTCTGCCTTCCGAGCACTATGTTTATCATCATATTGCCGACGCCGATCAGTACTTCGTTAAGTATGATGGGCAGGCATTTCTTAAAATATTCTCCTGCAAGTTTTGTTTTCCCGGAGAAATGCTTTTTAAATGCAAAGATGAACGGATGCTTTGCTTTTTTTGCGAGTATAAGTACTACGATAATACTGCATGCCTGGGATATAACTGTGGCAAGGGCTGCACCTCGTACACCCATCTCGGGAAGTCCCAAGTTACCGAATATCAGTACCCAGTTTAAAAAGATGTTTATCACCACACCTGCGGCCGAGCCGTAAAGCGGGAGTTTAACTCGTTCCGTACACCTTAAGAGTACCGCTATGGCCATGGAAAAGACCATGAGTATGTAGGAAAACCCGACTATCTTCAAGTATTCAACACCGATCTCCTGTATGGCGGGTTTGTCGGTGTAAAGCTTCATGACCAATTCAGGGAAAAGCACAGCAAATGCACAGAATACAATGGCCACGCTCATCATACAGGTAAGAGTGAGTCCGTAAGATTTATTCAGGCTGTCTTCATCCTTTGCGCCCCAGAACTGTGAGATAAACAGCATACCGCCTCCCACAAATCCCCAGTATGCGGAAAACATAAGTGATGAAAACTGAGCACACAGGCCTACGGCACCGATCTCGTTCTGCCCAAGAGAGGATATCATCATGGTATCGATCATGGAGCCCGTAGTGGTCATCAGGTTTTGCAACGCTACGGGTATGGCGATCACGGCCACCCTTTTTATAAAGTTTTTCCAATCAAAGCTGTTAGTTTTCGCTGTCATTACATCCTACCGATAATTAAAAAGATCATGTGCCGATCCCTTAAAATTCTTTAAAATCATACAAGAAAACACATTTATATGACTTGATTATTTTACCTTGAAA
>JAFZJK010000143.1 GCA_017553965.1 Lachnospiraceae bacterium
AACAGGGATCTTGGTCCAGCTGGATATAACTCCCGCTATGTCCTCTCCGGTTACAAAAAGCTCCTGATCCTCTCTTTTTGCCCTTATCTCTTCGTCGATCTTTTCGATCTCTTTCTTTAGCTTGGCTTGCTTTTTCTTTATTGTTCCTGCCTTTTCGTATTCCTCTTTCTTTATGGCTTCTTCCTTTTCAGCCTCGAGGGCTTTGATCTTTTCTTCAGCCTGCTTACGCTTAGGTGAGTCGGTAAATACCTCTAGTCTGATACGTGAAGATGCTTCATCCATAAGGTCTATGGCCTTATCCGGAAGGAAACGGTCGTTTACATATCTTGAAGAAAGCTTAACTGCTGCCTCTAAGGCTTCATCGGTTATGGTAACCTTATGATGTGCCTCATATGCCGGACGGAGCCCCTTAAGTATCTGTAAGGTCTCATCTAAAGTAGGCTCATCTACATCTATCGGCTGGAAACGGCGCTCAAGTGCGGCATCCTTTTCTATGTGCTTTCTGTATTCTTCCCTGGTGGTGGCACCTACAAGCTGAAGCTCTCCTCTGGCAAGTGAAGGCTTAAGGATATTTGATGCATCAAGCGCGCCTTCAGCTCCGCCTGCTCCGATAATGGTATGCAACTCATCCAAAAACAGGATGACGTCACCCGAGTTGATGACCTCGGCAATAACCGCCTTGATCCTTTCTTCAAACTCGCCCCTGTATTTTGATCCGGCTACCATACCCGAAAGATCGAGTGTTACGACTCTCTTGTTTTTAACGGTATCCGGCACGTCGCCTTCTACTATCTTTCTGGCAAGGCCCTCAACGATAGCGGTCTTTCCTACTCCGGGCTCGCCTACTAAGCACGGGTTATTCTTGGTACGGCGGGAAAGTATCTGGATGACTCTCCGTATCTCTTCTTCCCTGCCTACCACGGGATCAAGCTTTCCTTCTCTTGCCTGCTTGGTCATATCACGGCTATATCTGTCAAGTGTGGGTGTAGCTCCCTTTTCGCCCGATCTTCCTTTAGGGCTGTCAAGCTTTGCATCCTGAGGGTTAACTCCCATGGTATTAAGACAGTCGTTATATATCTTTCTAAGATCGATGCCTATGGTATTGAGCAGTCTGATCGCTATACAGTCTTTTTCCGTAATGAGTGAAAGCAGGATATGTTCGGTACCAACCTGCTTACTCTTAAATCTGTTTGCTACGTCGTAGCTCTTTGCTATGATATTGCGGGCTCTGGGAGTAACATTACTTACCTCCGCAAACCCGACCTTTCCGTCAGGAGCTATAAGCTGGTCTATAAGCTCCATCAGTTTGTCCTTATCTAAGCCGTTGGTCATTAGTATCTTTGAAGCCACACCGTCAGCTTCCAAAAGACCTATGAGGATATGTTCGGTACCCATATAGTTATGTCCGAGCTGTTCGGATACATCCTCAGCTATCTTCATTACCTGTTTGGCCTGTTCAGTAAATCTCTCGTACAATTTTTATTCCTCCGGTTCATCTTCATCCGGTATAAGCTCCGGGAGATGTTCATTTAAATATTTTGCTCTGTATTCGTCGCGCTGGGCGCTGCCCATATTCTTTTTGTATATGGTCTGCAGGTTGCCGGGCTGCATCTCTATCATAAGTCTGTGAAGTACGCTGCCTCCGCCCTTTACCTTTATCACACCGCAGTCGGAGCCAAGCTTCAGCTGTGCCAAAAGTACCATAGCGTCCTTTTGCGGAAGATTTTTTGCATATTTAAGCACTCCGTAGGATCTGTATATACGGTCCGTGATCTCGGTGCCGACGTTTTTAAACAGCCCTTTTCTTAAGTTCTTTTCTATATCGACTATCTGGGCCGTAACCTGTTCCAAGTTCTCCAGTATCTCGTTTTCACTCATACCGAGTGTCTTTCTGTTTTTCAGCTGGAATATAAAGCCCGCACTCTTGGATCCGTCACCGTATATTCCCTTTAGGGATACATCAAATCTGGATATTTCCTCCTGGAGTGCATCGACTTTGCCGCCCATGGTGATACCCGGCAGCGAAAGGAGGTACGATGCATGCATACCTGTACCCGCATCCTGAAGCTTTGATGTGAGATATCCGTACTTTTCGCTGAAGCAGTATGGCATAACCGAATCGATATAGTCATCTATCCTGTTTGCATCCTTAAAAGCTTCCCTTAAGTTGTAACCTGCTCTTATCGCCTGAATATGTATATGATCGTCCTCGTTTACCATGATGCTTATGCTTTCGTCATCCGAAATGATAAGCCCTGCGGGATCTTTCTTTCTCTTAAGCGAAGGTGTTATCGTATGGCTTTCTATCAGGCAGTCCTTTTCGGTATTGCTGAGCTTATCCACTCTGCAGGAGTAGTAATCCCTGCCTTCGCGGGCTCCTAAGTCCATAGTGATGCCTCTTAATCTGTTTACCACTTCCGCAGCATCTTCTTCGCTCATCTTGGCCGGGAAATCAAAATCGGCCAGGTTTCTGGCAAGTGTTACGCTTCCCGACAGCACTACCTCATGGTAGGCTTTGGAGTCATAATACCATTTATTTTTTCTTTTTTTCATTCTTCACCTCATACGCCTTTATCTGGTCCCTTAAGCTTGCCGCAAGCTC
>JAFZJK010000144.1 GCA_017553965.1 Lachnospiraceae bacterium
CTAAAACATATACTTTTTCTTTACTGAAACAGCATAACGGGCCGAAGGGCCTTTTATTTCTGCGTAGTCGCCTTTATCGCGCCTAAGGAATGAATCCTTACTACGCGATTTTTGTCGGTCTCCGATATCAATCTCAGCTTCTCTATGAAAGGCCTTACAAATTCTGACCTGCGTTTTCCCAGAACACGAAAGATTTCCGGTGCTTCCATCCTCACCTTGTCATCCTCATCGTACAAAAGCTTTTCAAATACCATCATATATTTCTCATAAATATCCGGAGTATTCGTAGCTATGTTCTCCGACGCCCAAATAAAGCTCAGCCTGACCTTGGGATCCTCATCAGTCGCAAATCGGAACATATTTGCCCAATACTCCTTTATCAGTTGATAGTCGCCACGTCCTATCCTGCCAAGCGCATTGACCGCACGTTCCCTCAAAAGAGCGTTTGGACTTCCACTGAACGAAACTATTACCGGAACCACATCTTTTACTTCTCCGGGAAATTCAAGACCCATCTCCCCGATCAGCCAAAGTGCTTTAGCCTTAATCTTCTCAGATTCATGTGTAAGGAGTGCCGAAACATACGGGATACTTTCTTTCCACTTTGCTTTTTCCTTTGTCAGCACTCCAAGTTCTTTGTACAATTCTGATTCGTTCATACACTATCTCCCAAACTCAGATCACTTTGCATTCTCCGTCATTCTGTTTATTGCTATGACAATTATCGGTAAATACATAAAGACAAGGTTAAGTCTCTGCCATAATCCCTCATTTTTAATGATCGTATTCTCAAACTCCGATTTATCTCTGCTGACATGCTAACCAAACTGTTCCCATTCCTTTTTTAGAAGTCTATATTCCAGACGCGTTTTCATATGACCGTCATGCCACTCATAATCAACATGTTCCGCTTCTTTTATCATACCGTTCTTTTGCATAACTCTTTCAGAGCGGATGTTTTCTTTCAGACAACCAGTTGTAACTCTGTACACATTGTCCTTTGTAAAAGCAAATTCCAGGACTTTTTTTAGTGCCTCAGAAGTATATCCATTCCCCCAGAACCTGGGATAGATAAAGTAACCAAGATGAACAATCTTACCTACAGGCGTATCATCAACTACTGTATACCCTATGCTTCCCACCTGTTCATGAGTTTCCCTTAATTCCATGTGAAGAAAATAAAACTTCCGATGATCATTCTCCATGTCGGCGATCACATTCTCGAACTCGGTCCGAGCCGTTTCGCGATCATCCAACATGATATCCTGCAAATAATACATAGTCCGGTTATCTGTTTTCAATTTATAATATGCCTCAAAGTCCGCTTCTACATAGTCACGCAGGCATAATCGTTCTGTTTCAAGTTTTATCATCTATTTTCAAAAGCCTCCATTCTCTCCACCGATAAACTCCGAGTTGTCGCGCTGACATCTAAATCGCAGCCACAACCCTGCGCTATCCAAATCACTAACTCAACCCTACCGCAAAAACATCTAAACCGGCAACTCAACCCTATGACATCTAAATGGCCTACTCAACCCTCCGACCGGAGCGATTGATCTGTTCTGACAGAGCGATTTTTGCGGTCAAGCTGTCTCTCCGGCACTGATGCCCAGATGCCAGATTAGCCCGGATATACGGCACTTTTTCGGCGGTCAGTCCTTAACTCGTGACATCAATACTACCGTCTCCACATGGCACGAGTCGTGCTTCTGCATAATCATACCCCCAAGCACGCGCATCCACTTTGCGAAAAGAACATATCCACTATTCCAAACGCGCAGGGGAACATGTCAACCTGCCTTGAGCGTAACCGGAAACATGTCAGCGCAGAATCTTCCTTTCCCATTCCGCGTGGGCTTTATGCCACCTTTCGCTGTGAGCTCCAAGCGCTCCGATCTGTCTCGGATGGGCAAGCGGCAAAACCCTGATGTTCTTTCCGCGTATTGTGGCATTGGAGAGATTCCCGTATCCGTACAGGTCCACATATTCCTGAAGCGTGCTGTAGGGCACATCAGCTACTCTTCTCAGGAACTGATCAATCGGAATATCTCCCAACAGCACAAGCAACTCAGCCTGTGACTGCATCAGCTCATCGACAATTTCCTCTGCTCGTTTCTCGTCGCAGAGAGCCGAGGGCCGTTTGGGGATCGTTACGTCGTTCAGCCCGTATTCTTTTCTGAGCGGGTTATACTTCTCATTGATAACCTTGACCTGACTTGGATTCAGTCTTGTCTCCGGCAGGCAATCGCAGAGCCATGCATCACTGCGAGTAAAACCGAGAGGTGCAAGGATGTGGTCATTGAGGACCTTTGCGGACGGGCCGTTGAGGTGGCTCCCCGCAGGCTCCAACACTCCCAACTCCTCCGGAATGCGAATACGGCTGATGATTTCCCTCGCCTCATCTGGATTGCCATCCCAGAAGATTCTCGGCTCGCTCGCCACTGCAAGAGCCTGACATATAATGTTGTTATCTTTTTTCCATCTCGCGTGGACAGCGCTGGCGTAAACGCCAAGTACAAAGGCCTTCTTCGGTGATCTGTCTTTCTGCACCAATGGCTGAACATATTCTCCAAAAGGATATTGGTACTTCATTTTTCGGATTCTCCTATGCTTCAGAGTGCAACTGCCTTTGAAATGTCAATTACATATTGATCAGCAGGCATGAGCAACAGCCTGACAGGAACTGTTTTTTCGAAGCCGCTCATCTCATTCTGAACCGAACGGCTTTTCGAATTGTAGCCAGCAAGCAAAAATAGAATCTCGTGCTTATTCTGATTCAACTGTGGTACCGGATTGCTCAACAGTCCGAGAGAGGATTTGCAGTCCGCGATCTGCTGGACCGAATCATATAATTCCTTTTTCAGCTCACTGTCGGTCAAAACCCTGCAAATGTCTCTGTAATGCTTGGCAAGACCGGCACTGCCTGTGATTGCACCAAGACCATATTTGTTCTCTACGACTATCAGCCGGTCGTCCATTACCATCAGCATATCGAGGCGCATCAAATTCTTCACTTGATACTCAATGTCAATAATGGAAGCATTGTGAACCAAAAGCTGATGCTGATACTCCCGCTCCCGCTTCGGATGCACGGAGAACCATTTTTGCATCTCGTCTATCAATAAATCAAAATGCTTGGCAAAATCAGGCGCGGAGGAAGAATCAAGTTTTGTAATCCGTTCAAAATTGGACTCGTCGCCTTTGTTCAGACAGTATCGAGAATCAAACTGAAATGTGTATCCGTTTCTCTTTTGCATGATTTTCAGCAGATTTCCGCCACGGTAATAAATATTGATGTATCCTCCTCTAATTTCAAGCGCGAGCTCTGTCTGTCGTTCTTTTACTTGACGCAAAAAGAAGGACAGTTCACCATTTGTCAGGTCAGATACGAAACGCGCATTGATGCCTCTCATATTTATGCCTCCAGCTTCTGTTGCAGGTCCTCCTCTAAAGCCTGTGCCTCTTTCTGGCACGCATGACTCCACTCTTGGTTTCTTTTCATCCGGGCCGATCGGATCCAGTGCGGCTTTCGGCATGTCAAAGTGCCGAAAGTATTCGTTTTTCAGGCCTTTTCTGCCCTTGTGCATCTACATTTTGGACAGTAGTACCACGGTCTCGACATGAGTCGATACCCCCCCAGAAAGAATACAATTCTTGATATCGACACCCCCAGAAGGAATACAATTTTTGTTCTCTGTGAATTAGTTCTTATTCATCTACTGAATAATTATACATGCCCCTATTTTTCGGTTATACAAATAGTCCTTTCTATTTTTCATTTATGTTTCTGTAAAGATTATTGATACTGTTGTTTGCGTGCTCAGATATGTGTTTGTTTATCAGGCGATCTCTCAAATCCTTTATCGCAATCATCTCATCTGCAACATCCTCAAGTCTTTTCTTCTCTCCTGATACGTAATGCATCATTTTCTCTGCCGTGAAATCTGTGCTCATTTCAAGACAGATAAGCCTGGAAAATTCTTCAGGATATCCCTTGCGAAGCATCATTTCATACAATAATCGTGTCTTTTCATTCATAATAATGCTTTATCCGGAGCTGTTGAGAATCCTCGACTCCCACTCTTGATGGGCATCATGCCATCTTTCACTATGCGACCCCAACGCACCGATCTGGCGCGGATGTGCTAGCGGAAGGACTTCGATCTTTCTTCCGCTTATTATTGATTCGGAACGGTTCCCATACCCGATGAGATCTGTGTATTCCCGCAGGCTTTTATACGGTACATCCGAAACACGATTCAGGTATTGTGCGATCGGAATGTCTCCAAGCAAAACAAGCAAAGAAGCCTTCGATCTGAAAAGCTCCTCGCTTATCTCTTCAGCACGCTTTTTATCACAGAACGATGACGGCCTTGCAGGGATCGTGACTTCATTAAGACCATATCTTTTGATCAGAGGATCATATTTCTCTTTAATCACCTTGACCTGTCCCGGGTTCAGCCTTGTTTCAGGAAGGCAATCGCAAAGCCAGGCCTCTTCCCGGGTAAATCCCAGCGGCGCAAGTATATGCTCATCAAGCACCTTTGCTGAAGGGCCATTGAGATTCCGACCGGCCGGAACAAGTTTACCCAGTTCAACAGGAATACTGATCCTGTCAATTATTGTTTTTGCCTCTTCAGGATCACCATCCCAGAAGATCCGTGGTTCGCTGGCGACCGCCAGCGCCTGGCAGACAGTCTCTCCGTTGCACATCCATCTTGCATGAACAGCACTTGCATATACTCCCAGAACAAACACTTCTTTCGGTGTCTGATCCTGCTGCACCAACGGTGTTACATACTCGCCAAACGGATACCGATAAGTCTTTTCAGGCAGACCCGGGTCGTTCACATACACCATCGGTATATAGCGGATCCCATCTTCTTCCTGAATTCCATCCGTTTGTACAAAGCCCAGTCTTTTATAGATGTCCGCCGCGAATACAGATGAATGTACTTTGATTTCTGCTGCCTTATTATCTTCGAGCATTGCTCTCCATAGACTGCGTCCGACACCCTTGCGATGATACTCCCCGTCAACGAAGAACAGGGCAATGTGATTCCCTCCATTTCTCGTTGCTATGATCCCGATCAGCCTGTCATCATCAAAAGAGCCATAGGCAGTCAGCATGTCTAGATACTCTTCTGAGTGGATCGCATTCCAGAATGCCTGTTTTCCGGCTTCCGGATAACCGATCGCCTCATAATCACAAAACACCTTCCACACTAACGGAAGCGCATTATTCAATTCGTTTCTATCCAGTAATCTGATCATATTATCGGTTCACCTCTGCAAACTGGAATTTGTCAATTAAAGGGTTATCCAATATCGTCTTAACAAATGTTGCCCCTCCGCATCATTATATGCTTCTATGGTGTCTTTCCAGATACCGCCCAGTTTTTCACATACTTGAATGGAGGCTTTGTTTTCGTCGTTGATTGTCAGCAA
>JAFZJK010000145.1 GCA_017553965.1 Lachnospiraceae bacterium
GCCGTCTGATCCCTCAGGTTGCTTACTATGTATATGCTTTCAGCAGACTCTATCCTAAGCAGATAAACTTCGTAGTACCTACCGGTAACTTCGGAAATATCCTGGCTGCTTACTACGCATACAAGATGGGCGTGCCTGTAAACAAGCTTATATGTGCTTCCAACAAAAACAAAGTACTTACCGATTTCTTCGAGACCGGTGTATATGATAAAAACCGTGAGTTTTATCTTACATCCTCACCCAGTATGGACATACTCATCTCGAGTAATCTCGAAAGACTTATATATGAGATAGCCGGTGACAAAACAGCCGATTTCATGAAAGACCTCAAAGAAAAAGGCAAGTATAAGCTCTCAAAGGAAATGAAGGAAAAGCTTGACATATTTAAGGGCGGATACGCTGAAGACAACGAAATGTCAGAAGCCATCTCGGAGCTTTACAAAAAAGAAGGCTACATCATCGATACCCACACAGCAGTTGCTGCAGCAGTATACAACAGATACAGACGTGAGACCGGCGATGACACCTGTACGGTAATAGCTTCAACCGCAAGCCCCTACAAGTTCTCCAGGGCAGTGCTTAATTCTATCTCTCCTGAGTATGACAAGAAGGATGACTTTGAACTGTTTGAAGATCTCCACAAGCTTTCAGGCGTAGAGATCCCCGAAGCTATAAAAGATATCATCAGTGCTCCCGTACTGCACAAGACAGTATGTGCAAAGGACGGACTTGAGGCTGAGGTCGTAAAGATTTACAACTTATGATAAACAGCAGTCTTTTCTAACTGATCAACGTTACATATTAAACATAAAAACGGGCCGGATCTTTAGGATCCAACCCGTTTTTTTGTATGCATTTATACACTTCTTACTTTTACCACCATACTCTGTTTTAAAGAGCTTGGTTAATCTCAGTCTTTAAAGAACTCATGGCATCCGTATTTAACTACGAATGTGAGTGAATCAAACCACGATGCTGTGGACTTGGCGGTAGCCGATCTCATAAAGAAATACAAAGCACCGTCCGAATAATCCTCACCGGCAAGTGCACGGTCTACAGCTTCTGTTGTCAGTTCATCAACAACAACTCTGTAATATGCACCGTTTGATATAGGTGAAAACTGTTTCTTCTCAAATACTACTCCCTCAATATCGTTCGGGAATTCTTTCTGGTAATTTACGCGATTCAGGATTACATTGGCTACAAGGATCCTGCCGTATACGTCCTGATCACCTGCTTCTGCCTGAACTATCCTGCAGAGTATCTCATACTCTTTGTCTGTTACATCCTTGGTAAACTTCTCATTATACTTCTTTTTCAGCACACCTGATGCATTATTGTCACCATATGCTGAGCTTGAAGCGGTTGATACTGCCGCAGCCTTTATTGCCTTCTTCTTTTTCTCTGCGTCACGCTTGATCAAGGCGCTTGTACGAGAACTCTTTTCTGATGCAATATCGGATGCCTGATATTTTAGCATCAGCATGGACATGCCGCTGCAATGTTTCCTAACTGCCGATACCAGAAGCTCATCATCTGCTTCTTCTGCTACTACAGTGTTATTTTCTGATTTTAATTCTAACGTCTCAATGCTTTCGGAACTTTCAGGAGCCAGATCAACAAGCTCTGTATCCGCTTTCTCAGTTTCCTCTTCGGCCTTGATGTTTGTAAAAGGAGCAACAAGACTCAACAATACAGAAACCGCAAGCACTGCTGCCAGATACTTCTTTGTCTTTGCCATATTTATCCCTTTCTCCCCGGTTTTTTACCGGAGCAAGGGATAGTATACTACTATTTAAAGAATAATGCAAGCATTTTTTACGTAATTGTTACAGTCTAAGCAGGTAATTCTTAAAACTTTTCGAAAATTTAAGACTCTCGTAAATCTCAATATATTGCTTTTTCGACACGTTTTCCGTATAATTTCGGGTCCATTTTCGATATTTTTGAATGTTTTTTTGATTTTTGAGATCATTTTTTTCGATTTTCGGGGTATTTTTGTCAAATCCGACTGTCCCTCCGATAATCTTTGTTTCTTGAATGCACTTTCTACGTTTGTAGTCTCTATTATTCCCTTCACTGCCATTATTTTCCGAGTTAAATATGCCACTTATAGCATAATTTGTGCCCTCAAATGCGGTTTTTCCCAACATCTTGTTTTCTACTATTGTAGACTTTTTATTCTCGTATCCGGCATTTATTTTGCGTCTGACCGCCTCTTCCAAGCTGTCAGCCGCTTTATTATAAGCTATGGCAGCTTCTATTTCATCCTGATATGTACCAACCTTTATATCTCCTACAAAATGTATCCTTACCTCATATTTTTTTCTGTCACCGGCCTCTACAGCAAATACCCCGCGGTATTTATTATATACCACCAGGTTTCCGAATCTAAAATCGGTTTCGTCTCCGTTTTTAAAGCCATAGTCCCTGTCTTTGACCGAAAAACTTCTGACTCCATATCGGTTAAGAAGCCCGCATTGCATCCCATAATCACTGTAAAAAAGCCTTCCGCCCCTCTTTTGGATACGATGATTCCCGTAGAAAAACAGTTCATCCGCGTCAAACTTTAATTCTATGTTCTTATCCAGGAAATAAACAAAATATTTACCATACAAAAAAATAGGATTTTTGAAATACAACCCTGTCTTTCTTAAATTAAGGAGCATGATCCATTTATCAAATCCAAGTACTTTCCCGGCCTTCTCTGTTACACCGGCTATATTTTTATCGGTTTTTTTGATGCGATATTTCTTTAGCACAATGCCATCGTATTCTTCCGGCAGATACTCTTTAGGGCCGTTAAGTATTTCACCCGCAAGAGCATAAGCAGCCCCGGCAGCTTTTTCTGTATGGAAGCTGCCGAGGCTGATGTGTTTTCCTTTTACAGTGACGGAAGCACGATAGTACTTGGTTCCGTCCTTCTTTTTTGCAGGATATACTCCATTTGTACTCATAATTTTCCCTACCGACTGTCAAACACTGCCCGCGCAGCATTCAACATAAAGAGCAGCACTATAAGCCGGGTTATGTAATAGATGGTCATCTATCTTGACTGTCCGTCACCGAACAGCTCCTCTAAGACGTTATCATCTCAGAACGCAGCCTACCCGGAGACACGACGGGCCGCCGTATAGTCCCCTGTTTGGCCTTGCTTCAGGTGGGGTTTGCACAGCATTTTCCGTTACCGGAAAACCGGTGGTCTCTTACACCGCCATTCCACCCTTACCCAAC
>JAFZJK010000146.1 GCA_017553965.1 Lachnospiraceae bacterium
GTATCACGTTTTTTGAGCAGACTTAAAAGCTTTAACGTGCCAGTTGTCTACACATTCGGCAATCACGAAGAAAAGATGGGTAAGTACCATCCGGAGTTATACAAGAAGCTTAAAAGGATAGCAAGGCGAAAGAGCATAAGGCTTAATAATGCTGCTTACAGTCCCGAAGGTACTCCGGAGCTTTTATTCGTGGGGCTTAACCTGCCGCTTGAAATGTACCATGCTGAAGACGACGGGCTGATAGAAAAAAGGTCGAAAAGGATCATAAGGCGTTTCGATAAGCTTAATTACGGTGGAGCTTACACAGGCGAAAGGTATAAGATACTTATTGCACATGACCCCGAGCATATCGATAGCTACACAGAGAGCGGCTATAATCTCTGTTTATCCGGACACCTGCATGGTGGTATCATAAGAGTACCGTTTTTGGGCGGTCTTGTAACACCTAGATTTAAGATATTCCACAAGCCTACAAAAGGCTGTTTAAAATACGGAAATATGACAATGGTTATATCCGGCGGAGTTGGCTGGCACGACATACCGTTCAGGCTTTTCAACCGTCCGGAGATACCTGTTATCGAGTTTAAAAAATGTGAAAGGAAGTCATCCGACAGATGAGCATTTCTGTAAAGCTTGATGCATTTGAAGGCCCGCTTGACCTACTTTTGCAGCTTATAGAAAAAAATAAAATAGACATCTACGATATCCCGATAGCACAGATCACCGACCAATACATGGAGGTCATCAACTCCATGTCAGAGGAAAAGCTTGATGAGATGAGTGAATTCCTTGTTATGGCGGCATATCTATTGAAATTAAAGTCGGATATGCTGTTACCTCATGAGACTGTAAACGAAGAAGGCGACCCTGTGGATATAAGACAGGAGCTCGTGGAAAGACTCTTGGAATATAAGATGTACAAGTACGTGTCATATGAGCTGAAAGACAGGCAGTATGATGCAGAAAAGCTTATGTTTAAGGAAAGCACCATACCGCTCGAAGTACTCCAGTACAAGGAAGACGTCGACATACATGAAGTACTGGGCGATGTAACACTCGGTAAGCTCAACAGTATCTTTAAGGACTTGGTAAAGAAAAAGGACGACAGGATCGATCCCGTACGTAGCAAGTTCGGAAAGATAGAAAAGGAAGATACCAACATCTACGCCATCCTGGAGGATGTACAGATATACGGCCTGGCCAACAGGCATTTTTCATTCAGGCATTATCTGGACAGCCGTAAGACCAAGATGGAAGTTATCATCACATTCTTAGCCATCCTGGAACTGATCAAGATGGGCAGGGTGACCATCAGTCAGAAATCAACATTTGACGATATAATGATAGATTATCTGGCGGACGATATTGTAGAGCTTGATAATTTCGATATGTAAGAGGCATAAAAAATGGATATGAATGAAATAACCGGTCTTGACATTGAATTAAAGCTTCTGCTTGCAAAAGTGGAAGCCATACTTTTTACGATGGGTGAGGCCGTTGAAATAAGAAGAATAGCAGAAGCTGTAGGACATGATGAGGATACGGTCAGAAACTGTATAAGAGCTCTGTCAGACAGATATAAGGATGAAAGCTTCGGAGTACAGATAATAGAGCTGGACGGATCATTCCAAATGTGTACAAAGCCTGAGATGTACGAATCAATCATAAAGCTCACCAACGTACCTAAAAAGCACATACTTACCGACGTACTGCTTGAGACACTTTCTATAGTGGCTTATAAGCAGCCTATAACAAAAGCCGATATCGAGGCTATACGTGGCGTTAATTCAGAGCATTCGATAAATAAGCTTTTGGAGTACGGACTTATAGAAGAAGTTGGCAGAAAGAATGCACCCGGACGCCCCTGCTTATTCGGTACATCCGAGGAGTTTTTAAGGCATTTCGGTATCACTTCCATCGATGAACTGCCCGTTATCACACCTGAAAAGATGGCAGAGTTTAAGAGCGAAGCTGAGGATGAGATGCAGTTAAAGCTTGATATATAATATGACGTGATAACCCACCACCTATAGGCGTTGGGTTATTTTTCTGTAATGAGAAAATGCGGAGTAAATAGCTAGTTTCAAAAAATCGTAAAAATATAAATAATTTTATAAAAAATTCTTGACAGTACTTGATATTTATGCTAATATCACCTAGTGTGCCGCACAGCGAGGGTTAAGTGACGTATGTCCCCCACAGCTGGCGAGATTTATAATAGGAGGATTCACTAATGTACGCTATTATTGCAACAGGCGGAAAGCAGTACAAGGTAGCTGAAGGCGATGTTATCAAGGTTGAGAAGCTTGGTAAGGCTGAAGGCGAGACAGTAGATTTTGACCAGGTACTTGCAGTAAACAACGGTTCAATGATCATCGGCAATCCTACCGTTAGCGGAGCTAAGGTTTCTGCTACTGTAGTTGAGGAAGGCAAGAACAGAAAAGTAGTTGTTTACAGATACAAGAGAAAGAGCGGCTATCATAAGAAGAACGGCCACAGACAGCTCTACACTAAAGTTAAGATTGACAAGATCAATGCTTAATCGAATCCCGGAATAGATGATCAGAGTATCCTTTTTAAAAAACGAAGAGAATATTTTAGACGGTTTTGAGTTAAAAGGCCATGCAGGGTTTGCTGAGTCAGGTAATGATATTATCTGTGCAGCTGTATCCGCGTTGGTATTTAATACGATCAATTCCGTAGAACAGTTTACTTCATCGGATTTTGTTATAGAACAGGACGAGAAAAAGGGACACATTTATTTCAGATTAAAAGAAAAGCCCGACCATGATACACAGCTGTTACTTAGCAGTTTGATGCTTGGTTTGGACGAGATTCAGAAAACATACGGAAAAAAGTACATCAGAATAGAAAAATAGGAGGTGTAGGACATGTTAAAGATGAACCTTCAGTTCTTCGCTCATAAAAAGGGTGTTGGTTCTACCAAGAACGGTAGAGATTCCGAGTCTAAGAGATTAGGAGCAAAGCGTGCTGACGGACAGTTCGTAAAGGCCGGTAATATCCTTTACAAGCAGCGCGGAACAAAAATTCATCCCGGTGTTAATGTTGGACGTGGCGGTGACGATACATTATTCGCACTTGTTGACGGAACATTAAGATTTGAGAGAAAGGGCAGGGATAAGAAGCAGGCTAGCGTTTATCCCGTAGCTGAGTAATTTGTTTTTCATGGGCTGTCGCATATGCGACGGCCCTTTTTTTGAAGTTATTGAGAGTCTGCCTTCCCTTAAAGGGGAAGCCTTTGTATAAAAGGAGTGATGCTATATGTTTGCTGATACAGCTAAAATCTACATTAGATCAGGAAAAGGCGGAGACGGACATGTCAGCTTCAGACGTGAGAAGTTCGTACCGGACGGCGGTCCGGACGGCGGAGACGGCGGAAGAGGTGGAGATGTCGTATTTGTCGTGGATAAAGGACTGAATACTTTAAATGAGTTCCGTTACATCCACAAGTTCTGTGCACAGAACGGTGAGGACGGAAAGAATAAAAGATGTTCCGGACAAAACGGCTCAGACCTTATAATAAAAGTACCTGAGGGTACAGTGCTCCGTGAAGAAGAATCAGGCAAAGTAGTAGCCGATATGTCACACGGAAATGATAGACAGGTAATACTTACCGGCGGCCGCGGCGGAAAAGGCAACATGCATTATGCTACATCCACCATGCAGGCTCCCAAGTATGCACAGCCCGGTCAGGCAGCAAAAGAGCTTAACCTTATTTTAGAGCTTAAGTGTATAGCTGACGTAGGTCTGGTAGGTTTCCCGAATGTCGGAAAATCCACTTTCCTTTCAAGAGTAACCAATGCCAAACCCAAGATCGCAGACTATCATTTTACAACACTTAATCCCAACCTTGGTGTAGTTGATCTTGAAGGCGGAAAAGGCTTCATTATAGCCGATATACCCGGACTTATTGAGGGTGCTGCTGAGGGTGTGGGCTTAGGACATCAGTTCTTAAAGCATATTGAGAGAACCAAGGTTATCATCCATATCGTAGATGCCGCTTCCGTAGAGGGCAGAGATGCAGTGGATGACATCAATAAGATCAACTTAGAGCTTGAAAAGTATAATCCCGAGCTTCTTAAAAAGCCCCAGATCATAGCTGCAAATAAGATGGATGTCTTATACGGCGAGGAAAAGGACGAAGCAGTTAAGAAGCTTACAGATGCATTCAGTGATCAGGGTATAAAGGTTATGCCGATATCCGCAGTATCAGGCGAAGGTGTAAAAGAGCTCCTTTACGAAGTATACGATCTTTTGCAGAAAGAAGGCAAGGATCCGATAGTATACGAGCCCGACTTTATTTACGAAGAAAAGATTGACAAAAATCTTCCTTTCACTGTATCATATGATGAGGAAGAAAAGGTATATCTGGTTGAAGGACCCCGTATCGAAAGAATGCTCGGTTATACCAATCTTGATTCAGAAAAAGGCTTTACTTTCTTCCAGAATTTCTTAAAAGACAACGGAATATTGGAAGAACTTGAGAAACTTGGTATAAAGGACGGAGATACCGTAAGACTGTACGGTTGGGATTTCGACTATTACAAATAAGAAACTTGCGTCTTAAAGTCTAATATGGATTAAAAAATATTAGATATGACGTGGTTTTAAGGAGATACAGATGACTACAAAACAAAGGGCATTTCTTAAGGGACTTGCCATGAATATCGATCCTATCTACCAGATAGGAAAAGCAAGCATCACACCTGAGTTTACAGAAGGTATTATCGAGGCACTTGAAGCCAGGGAGCTGATAAAGATCTCGGTGCTTAAAAACTGTGCCGACGACCCTAAGGAGCTCGCAGCGTTACTTTCCGAAAGAACAGGTTCGGAAGTGATACAGGTAATAGGAAAAAAGATAGTTTTATATAAAAGATCAAAGAAAAATCCTAAGATCGAATTAAAATGATCCTGATCCGGGAAAGAAATCGTATATCTTTATTAAACGTTAAGTGAGGTATATGCCATGGAAAAAATCGGAATAATGGGCGGTACTTTTAATCCTATACATTTATCACATATCATGATAGCCGGAAGAGCCTTGGAACACTTAGGTCTTGACAAAGTATTATTTATGCCTTCAAGACTTCCTGCACATAAGGACAACGATGAGCTGGTATCCGAGACCGACCGCAACAACATGATAAAGGAAGCTATAAAAGGTTATCCGAAGTTTGAGTTTTCCGATTTTGAGATGCACAGAGACGGCTACACATATACAGCCGATACTTTGGAGCATTTAACTCATGAAAACCCGGATGTAAGGTATTATTTCATACTGGGCGGAGATTCGTTAGCTACCTTTGAAAAGTGGCACAGACCCGAATCCATACTTGAAAGATGCGCTCTTGTATGTGCACCGAGAATATGCGACGCGGTAGGACTTACCGGACATTATGATGAGGCTACCAAGATAGCTGCAGGACTTGTAGAAAAGTTCACCAGGAAAAGAGAGGACGGCTCCTTATTTATACCGGAGATACATTTCTTACCCGCATCGGTAGTTGATATATCGTCATCACTTATCAGAAATCACGTGAAATGCGGCTTATCCATAACAGGTATGGTACACCTTAAGGTAGAGGAATACATCAGGGAAAACGGACTGTATACCGATGCATTCTTTGAGAGCGTAAAAGAAGAGCTGCAGAAAATACTCACACCCAAACGTTATAAGCATGTGCTCAATGTGGCTGAGCTTGCATTTAAGATGGCTCTGTGCTTTGGCATAGATCCGTTAAAGGCATATAAGGCAGGACTGCTGCATGACTGCGCAAAGGGCTTCAGCGATGAGGAGATCATAGCTGAGGCAAAGAAATACGGCATTGAGCCTGATGCTGTGGAGCTTAAGACACCCTCGAACCTGCTTCATTCAAAGGTTGGTTCTTTTATAGCTGCAGAAAAATACGATGTGGATGACAAGGAAGTGCTGGACGCCATATATTATCACACAACCGGCAGACCCGGCATGACAAAGCTGGAGCAGATAATATACGTAGCAGACGCCATAGAGCCCGGCAGGACCATTGCATTTAACCCGTCGCTTGATATACTTAGGTCGGAAGCATCATATGATCTTGATATGGTGTGCTACAGGCTGCTTAACAACATAGTACCGTATCTGCTGGAAAAGTGTGGCGATAGTCTGTGCACGACGACAGTGGATACTTATGAATATTATAAAAAACTGATAGAGAGTAGAAAAAATAATATATGAAAGATATTGAGAAAATAGTAAAACTGGCAAGGAACGCCATGGAAGATAAGAAAGCAATAGATGTTAAAGTGATCTATATCGGTGAGATATCCGTTATGGCGGATTACTTTATCATCTGCTCAGCCAGCTCAAGCGCCCAGATGGAGGCGATAGTTGACAATGTAGGCGAAGAACTTGCCAAGGAAAAAGTATATTGTAAAAAGACCGAAGGCAACCGTAACAGCGGCTGGATACTTATGGATTACGGCGATATAGTAGTTCATGTATTCATGCGTGAAGACAGAGATTTCTATAACTTAGAGAGAATCTGGAGAGACGGAAAGATTATCACAGAAGATTAAAAACGAGCCCGGGTCATAATGATCCGGGCTCATTCTTTTGGATAGATATTTATTTGATGTGCCAAAGAAATTAATCTGTTAACACATTAAAACAAACGGAACAGACCGATGACCTTGCCGAGTATCTGGCAGACATCGGTAATGATGGGCTGGAAGATCTCGTTTTCAGGCTGGAGTCTGATATGGCCATCCTCTTTGTAGAAGGTCTTGACGGTAACGGTATCACCGATGAGAGCTACAACATAATCACCGTTATTAGCGGTGTTCTGCTGCTCAACGAGGATCAGATCCTTATCATGGATGCCGGCATCTTTCATGCTTTCACCCTTAACTCGGAGCATGAATACATCTTTCCCGTAAGGGAGCACATCGGAAGGAAGAGGGAAATACCCCTCGTAGTTCTCAACTGCAAGTATGGGAAGTCCGGCTGTCACAGTTCCTAAGATGGGGATATTAAGGTTGTTGCGGCGGAAGCTGGAGAATGAATCGTCAACTATCTCGATACAACGGGGCTTAGCAGGATCTCTTCTGATAAAGCCGTTCTTTTCCAAAGAATTAAGATGTGCATGTACGGAAGAAGTGGACTTAAGATGTACAGCCTCACATATCTCCCTTACCGAAGGGGGAAAGCCCTTCTCTATGATCTGGTCTTTTATATAATCAAGTATTTCACGCTGCTTCTTGGAAATCTTATCTCTTGCCATGTGATACCCTCCTCCTGTAATGTATCATATCGAATAAATGTTCGTTATTATAATAACACATCAGTTCTGATTTGTCAAACGTTTGTTTCCCCAATATTCATGTACCGCATGAAATAATCTGTCACGTACACCGGGGTTTTCTTTCTCGAGAGTCTTGATCAGGGTTTTAACATATTCACGTTTGGTGTAGCCGTCTGCAGGACAGGGGTTTTTGACTACAGGAAGATTATATAAATTTTTAAAGCCCACTACATCACATTCGTCCACATAAAGCAGAGGCCTGATGAGAGTTATGTCCATACGGTCGAGATAAGTGACAGGAGCATAGCAGTAGTAATGGCCCTCGTAGATCAGTGACATGAGCGAGGTTTCTATGGCGTCATCCTTATGGTGAGCGTAAGCCTCTTTGTTACACCCAAGCTTTTTGGCTTCGTCATTAAATGCACCCTTACGCATCTTGGCACATAAGGAGCAGGGATTTTCCTCGTTACGGATATCAAACACCACCTGCTTAATCTCGGTATTTACTACAGTGTAGTGCACGCCCATCTCATCGCATAGAGCCTGGATACCTGATACATCGAACTCTTCAAAACCCATACTGACGGTTATGGCTTCTATGTCAAAATGCTTGGGATAAAAGCGGCGTAAACCGTTTAATGCGTAAAGGAGAGTAAGGCTGTCCTTGCCACCGGATATACCTACGGCTATGCGGTCGCCTTCCTCGATCATATTATATTCGTCAATTGCCTTCCTTGTTAGGCTTAAAAGTCGTTTCAGCTGCATATTTTTACCTGCTTCCGATCAAAAAAAGAATATAGTCATATTAACATAAATTTAAGAATTTGTGTAGTGTTATTTTTGCTAAATTGCTTGACTTTTTAATGCTGTTTAAGGATAATATTACATGAATGTTACTTGCGTTTTTAACGCATGGAGAAGGACATGGCACCGGGCCATGAGATGAGGATTAGATGAAGAGTATTAGAAAGAAGTTTTTTACATTTTTAGCATTAAGCGTGGCTTTTATACTGGCATTTGGCATGCTGGCACCGTTAAAAGCAGCTCATGCAGACACAAACGATAATATTTCAACGTTTAAATATAAGGACGGAGCTACCAAGAAAACTGTAACATACAACGGAGTGATCCCTACTTATATCATAGACGGAGAAGAGGCAGACCTTTCAAAACAGCCGGCTCTGCTTTCGGAAAGAGGCATAGCATATGCTTCAGCGGGAGCACTTTTTAAGGACACTATCGGTGCCAAAGTCAAGTACACCGCATCAAAAAAGCGCATCTCTTTCAAGTACAAAGGGCATGAGCTTATAATGTATATAGGAAGCACCACTGCAATACTGGATGATGAAGAGATAGAGGCACCGTGCGAGCCTTTCAGGATCAAGTATAAAAAGAGTAAAAAGACCGCTACCATGGTACCTTCCAGGTTTGTAGCCGAATCGCTGGGCATGGAGTATGTATGGAGCTCGGCGGACTCTACCGTTACCATAAAAACACCTTTCTATTATTCTGCAGAAGGTGATGAGGAGCTTAAAAAGTACACCGGCACCCGCGGAAAGATCACATATGAGGGTGAAGCGGTTGACCTTAAGGATACACCTTCACTGATATTTAATGATACGGCGATGCTAAGTACCAGGTCACGACTTATAAAGACGGTTGGACTTGATTACTCATTTGATGAGAATAGCGGCGTTATAAAGGTGGGTTATGGTGAGAACTCCGTATTATACTGCTTAAACAGCAGGATCACATATGTGAACGGACTGCTCAACAGGTGTTCGTATGCACCGTCTATCTTCTATATATTTGACAGGGACGATGATATTCTGTATATCCCCGGACGTTTCACATTTGAAAACCTCGGGTTTAATTATGTATGGAATTCCGAGACCGGTACATCTGAGATATCTACTTTTAAGGAAGAGGAAGAAATCTCAGACACAGGGGAAGGAAATGAAGGTACTGATGTAATTGACGATGTGGATGGTACTGATAGTACGGATTGTACCGATACGTCAGAAAATGATAACGAATCCGGAAATGTAGACGGCTCTGATAATACAGAAGAATCAAATACACTAGGTGATACAGAAGGAACTGGGGAAACAGATGGTTCTGTTAATACAGAAAACAACGATACAGAATCAACTGATTCTGTAAATTCCGGTGAGAACGGTGAAGATGAACCTGAGCCCACGCCAGTGGTTTTACCTTTAGAACTCATTAACGTATACAATACAAACGATGGCTATAAGTTCTTTATAGATAAGGAAAACTGCATACAGGACCTTAAGCTTCCTGTACCGGAAAGTGTCAGAGCATCAGATATAGAAGTATTTGAAGATATCATCGGATGCATGACGGAGCTTACCATAGCAGGAGATCATCGAGATTTCTATAAGGAAGCTAAAGTAAAGAATTCAGGCGAAGCAATACTTCAGATACAGGTATATTATGATCCAAACACTGACAGCACAGTACTTAGGCTATACAGTGACTTAGTGCTTGGCTGTGATATCACCGATATCGAGTCCGGCAAAGTGAATGTCAAGATGGATTTCGTTAAAAACCTGTATAAAAAGGTGATCGTACTTGATGCCGGTCACGGCGGACACGATCCCGGAGCTCAGGCACAAGGGTATAACGAGAGTGACCTTAACCTTAAGGTTATACTTAATGCCCGAGAGATGTTCAAAGAAACCGATGTAAAGGTTTTCTATACCAGAGTGGATGACACGTTCCAGACGTTGTATGACAGAGCTGATTTCGCCGAACTGGTAGGAGCGGACCTGTTTATATCGGTACATCATAATTCATCCTGGTATAACACGATCAAAGGTACCAGCGTGTACTACGGTGACCTTGATACATATACCAGTCTTAACGGACTTACCAGTGAAAAGCTGGCAAACCTGATGTTAAATAACCTGACAGAAAATCTTGATACTGAAGTGTTTGCTACAGGTGTTATAGCAAAGAATTTCGTAGTAGTACGTGACTCAAAGGCACCTGCGGTACTGCTCGAGATAGGATTTATGTCTTGTCCGGAAGAACTGGAAAGACTTGTAAAAGACAAGTTCTCAAGGAAGGTAGCAAGGACCATAGTCGATACGGTACTGAGTATATACAAAGAGGCTGAGTAATACCTCATCCGCCCTTCGGGCACCTTCCTCTCATGGGGAAGGCTGGAAAATATTATAAGGAGGTACAGATGGAAAACAGAAGCTATCATCAACAAAAGAATATTGAATATACAAAAAAGCTTCGTGAATTCTTAGCTGAGCTTCCTTCGTATGTAACAAGTTATTTCAGGGGCATAGAGCAGAGGACTCAGGCCAGGTCTAGGCTTGCCTATGCCAATGATATAAGAGTATTTTTCGAATGGATCACAAAATCCAATCCGATATATGCAGGTAAGGAGTTAAAAAGTATACCGGCATCGGTGCTCTCGGATATGAATGCTTTTGATATCGAGGAATATATGGAATATCTTAAGCTACGTGATGAGGGTGATATTGAGACGGTCAACTCTGAGGTGACTATAAAGAGAAAGATGTCGGCACTCAGAAGTCTTTTTAACTACCTATACAGAAATCAGATCATAGAGAATAACGCAGCCATACAGGTGGATATGCCGAAACTCCATGAAAAAGCGATAGTAAGGCTTGATGTCGATGAGGTATCAAAGTTCCTTGATGTGGTCGAATACGGTCCGCAGAACATGTCGCAGAGAAAACAGAAATTCCATGAGTTAAATAAAGTAAGAGACCTGGCTATCATGACACTGCTGCTCGGTACGGGCATGCGTGTGTCTGAGCTCGTGGGAATAGATCTAAGGGATCTCGATTTCGCCAACGGTAGGGTAAAGGTAACCCGAAAGGGCGGATATGAGGCATATATTTATTTTGGTGATGAAGTAGCTGAAGCTCTGATGAATTATGTTGATGAGCGTGAAAATATAAAGGACATTAAAGTAGGGCATGAGGATGCGTTGTTCCTCTCCACGCGAAAAAGCAGGATAACCGTCAGGAGCATAGAACTGATGGTCAAGGA
>JAFZJK010000147.1 GCA_017553965.1 Lachnospiraceae bacterium
ATATAGCTCCAGTGCTTTATGGTAGATGTTTCCCAGCTCCAGGCTGCCCATTTGGTATTCGGCTCTTTCTTCTAAACCAAGACCATACTTGGCAAAGTATGAAAACGCACATTCCGCAAAGGTCTGCAGTCTTGTGATGCTCCCGATGATCACCTTTCCGTAGAGGCTTTCCGCTTCCTCTCTCGTTAAGCCTCCCGGTTTTCTCTTTCCCTTAAGTGCATCCTCAACAAGCTTCATAAGCCTGCTGTTTTCACCGTATAATTCTTTTTGTAAGAACTCATATATCCTCTTATCAAGAGTGGAGCTTTCCGTATTTTTTGCCTGTCCGATAAGGAAACTAAGACCCTTATCGCTTCCCAGTATCCTATATACATTATCCTTCTCGCAGTCGGACATCCTTTTTATCTTAAGATCCTTATACAGCCTCATTATGGATGTAAAAATGTATGCGGGTCTTGATTCCTTTTCTTCTCCGCTTATCCTCGCATATGTGATAAAGAGCTTTTTTGAAGGCTTGGTAAGAGCCAGATAAAGATAGAACTCGCTTAAAGCCGCATTGTCCCTCTTTGTGGGTGAAAGCTCGATCTCATGATCCGCAAAAAGCTCCCTGTCGTACTCATTAAGCAAGCCTTCCTTTGAAGCATTCTTGGGGATGACACTGTCATTGCAGCCGGCTAAGAATATGACTTTCTTGTTATCGATCCTGGTCCTTTCGATATCTCCGACCACTATGCTGTCGGCTCCGCCCGGAATACTCTTTAACTTTGCCTCCGCAAAGCCGGTGTTCAGTACATCCTTAAACTCTCTTAGGACCATCTTTTCAGGACCGAGCAGGCTGTTTATCCTCTCAAAAACTGTAACTATAGCCTTAAATACCTGGCCAAGCTCCATGCCCTTTATCCTCTGCTTGGGGTCCGGACTTTCTTTAAGCTTCTGAGCGGTTTCATAGAGCTTCAGCTCTATCCCGCAATTATCAAGTATGCCGTACAGCTGTGTAAGGCGTTCTGTTACAGTAGGTTCTTTTTTCTCACAGTCTCTAAATCCCGAAAGAATGGATAAGGTCTGTTCTCTTACGGAATTGATCTCGGGCAGGAATGCATCCTTATACTTCCATTCCCTGTTCCATCTTCTTATTCCTTTTATACCATGGGCTATAATGTAGTTTTCTGTCTTATGTATGTTTTCTTCTTCTATACCGCAAAGCCCGGTCTTAAGCAGTCTGAACACGCTTTCATAGGTATAGTCAGAAAGCTCTGTGTCAAGTACGGCGTCTATAAATTCTACCGCATTTTTTCCTGCTATACTGTGCTTTTCATCAACAAAAACAGGTATCCCGCTGCCAATAAATTTTCTCTCAAATATCCCACCGTATGCAGTAATATCCCCTGCAAGTACCGCAATATCCTCATAGCGCATATCCTGTTCAAATACAAGCTCTTTTATTTTAGCTGTGATAAAGTCAGCTTCTTCTTCCATGTTTGCTGCAGAAAAAAGCTCAACAGAAGATGCATCCTCCGAAACAGAATAAGGGTAACGGAACAGATTCTTCTCGAGATGTGCAAGCGAGGGATTGTTCTTATATCTTCCTTTTTCGTCATCGTAAAACTCAAAGCTCGACGGAATATTGTTAGCAGTTGCCAGTTTATCCAGTTTTTCTATAGTCTTTATGCTGAGCTCAAACAGCGAACCTTCACTGTTTAAATCACCGTCCGCAACTCTCTCCGCTTCCTTTTTCCCTATGGAAAGAACTACGTGGATATCCGCGCAGTATTTCATAAGGGTATTGATGCAGTTATACTGTGAGGGCGTAAAACCGGTAAAACCGTCAAGGACGATCACCGCGTCCTTAAGCAGTTTTGACTCGCCCGCTATATCGCACATCCTGTCTATGACTTCCTCATTCATGATGAAACGGCCGTCTATAAACTTGGCAAATGCATCGTATATTATCTCTATATCATGAAGTTTGGATGCCAGGATCCTTCTGTCACCGGCCATCTCCTTCATCTTTTCAAAACGGTCACGGTCTATGCGATACTGATAAAACTCGGCGATCAGGGACTTCATCTCTTCTACAAAACCCTGCTTTTTGACCTTGCTCCTATAGATGGTAAGTTCGTCCTGATGCTCTAAGAGCATCTTTTTTACTATCATGCTCTTACCTGTATCTTCCAAAACCTTGGGCAGAGTTATACCCTGCTCATCAAAGACCTGAAAACATAGCCTGTTAAAGCTTAACGCATCTATGTTGAACATGCCGCCCCTGCTGCTTTTTTGCAGGATCTCACGCTGTGTCTGGAGGGTAAACTGTTCGGGCACTATAAAAAGGAAGCTGCGATCAAGGTCTGCTTCCGCTTCTTTTATTATCCTGTTCTGTATGCCGGTGGTCTTACCCGCACCGGAACTTCCAAGATGGTATATAATGCCCATATTTCCTCCTGTTAATCTTTTTGTTCTCCGTCTTTATGGAAAAAGTCAAATACTGCTTGAGCTGCCTTTATGTTCATACCCGGCGCTTTTGCCAGTTCCTCTATACTTGCTTCTTTTATCGCTGTTATGGTCTCGAAATGTCTTATTAAGTTTATCCTGCGAGTGCTGCCAATTCCGGGTATGTCATCAAGCACTGACTTTACCTGTGCCTTGGATCTTAGGGATTTATGATAATCTATGGCGAAACGGTGTGTCTCGTCCTGTATCCTAGTGATCAGCTTGAAACATTCACCTGACGTATCTATCGGAAGCTCTTCATTTTCAAAATAAAGACCTCTGGTCCTGTGGTGATCATCCTTAACCATGCCGCAGATCCTTATATCAAGGCCTAAGTTTTCTGTTACTTCCAGAGCAGCATTTACCTGACCTCTGCCGCCGTCCATAAGAATAAGGTCGGGCAGCTTCGTAAAGCTGTCGTTTCGATCGGAGGCATGAGTAAACCTCCTCGTAAGCACCTCACGCATGGAAGCGTAATCGTCAGGCCCTTCCACAGTCTTTATCTTGAAGCGTCTGTAATCGCTCTTTTTCTGTTTACCGTTCTCATATACCACCATGGAACCTACCGATTCGAAACCGGCGGTATTTGAGATATCATATGATTCTATCCGGACAGGAGCCTCTATCCCGAGCAGTTCACCCAGTTCTTCTATGGCACCGGTAGTCCTTTCCGCTTCTCTCAGTAACTTTTCGGCATCCTTACTTAACAG
>JAFZJK010000148.1 GCA_017553965.1 Lachnospiraceae bacterium
AAGCATCTCTTTTATAAGTCCCTGAACGTTTCCGGCGAGTGCCTTTTTAGCTTCCCTGTCCATACCTTCTGTAGGAACAGGTGCGCCGTAGTGGATCACTACTTTTGCTTTCTTAACCCACGGTCTGTGGAGTTCGTAAAGCGCATCGGTATTTGATATAGCTACAGGTACTATGGGGCATCCTGATTTTTCTGCCACCTTGAAGCTGCCCTCCTTAAAAGGAAGCATCTCTTCTTCATGATTACGTGTACCTTCAGGCATGATGAATATCGAGTAGCCGTCCTTAACATTGTCGACTGCGGTAAGTATAGTCTTAAGTCCCTGACGCAGGTCGTCTCTGTCTAAGAAAAGGCATGTCATGTTTTTCATCCAGAGTGAAAGTATCGGGAATTTCTTAACTTCTTTTTTGGCTATGAAACCTGTAAGTCCTCCTACAGTCATGTACCCGAGCGGTATATCCGCATAGCTTCTGTGGTTGGAAACATAAAGCACCGCCTGATCCTTCGGGATGTTTTCCCGCCCAAGCACTGTTATCTTGGCGCCGGCTATCCACATCAAAAACCTAAACGCCGCGTTAACAAAGCTCTGTGAGAACCTGGCGCAGGCTCTTTTACTGAACAGTCTTATGATCAGAGTTATCAGGTATATAGGAAAAGTGCCTACCAGGAAAATAAACATTACCAAAGCTACCAAAAAACTTCTCATATTCCTCCAAACCGTTCCGGTCTATCGCATCATGTTTATATATCCGCAATACAACACGGTTAGAACCCACCGTACCCGGAACTTAAAAGAATTAATATAGGTATGAAAACCACATGGAATGGTTTTAGTTTCCGCATATATGGTAAGTATACCACATATTTCTCAAAAATAAAACAACAAAATTATTGAATGTCAAATGCTGCACTATAATTTTCTTGCTTTTTATATAAAAAGATGATATTATAGTCTACGCGTGGTTTTTCACCACCTTTTAAGTTACAGAAAGGAAGCCCTTCGGGGTCGGTTTTATAATATGTCTATTCTTACAATAATAATAGTGGTATTACTGGCACTTATAGTCGCCGGTTTTATATTTTTAGGTGCTTCTGCAATGGTGGTTCCTTTATTGATCTTACTCGGAGTCATAGTAGTCGGCTTTATCGTATTGATGATAGTTGGCAGAAAGCTCCAGAAAAAGCAGGACGCAGCCCAGGAACAGATGCAGGCCAATGCACAGACTACTTCACTGTTTGTCATAAAGAAAGAGCGTTTAAAGCTGAAGGAAGCAGGCTTCCCTCAGATAGTAGTCGATCAGACACCCAAGTACTTAAGGGGTTCCAAGGTTCCTACCGTTAAAGCCAAGGTTGGTCCCAGGATCATGACCTTCATGTGTGATGAAAAAGCTTATCAGGTACTTCCCGAGAAACGTGAAGTTAAATGCGTTATCAACGGTATCTATATCATGGAAGCCAAGTGGGCAAGAGGCGGTCTCTTAGTTCCCGAAGGAAAGAAGACCTTCCGTCAGAAGCTTGCTGAGAAGTACTCATCCATGAAGAAAAAAGAAAAAGAGTCCGATAAGGACTCTAAGAAGTCAAAAGAGAAAACAAAATAAAGCTTACGATACGGCAGCTTCGATCTCCAGAGTAAATCTGGAAACGGGACTGCCGTTCATATTTATATCTCCGCAGAGTCTGCAAAAAAATACAGACTCTGTTTCTTTTATCTCAAAGCTTTCGGTAAAGGTTTCTATCTCTATATTACCGTACGGAGTGCTGTAATACCCGGAAACTGCCTCCTTATGAGAGTATGTGAGCACAGAAAAGGGAGCCTTATCTTCCTTGGGCGTCCTCTTTATCTCAAGCCTTCCGTCAGTTACTTTGATCCTGTTATCCAGCTTGTTTTCCGTATCTTCATATATGATATAAGTACTGCTTCCGCGTTTACTTAAAAACCCGTTGTAAACATCTTCAACGCTGTCAGTGATACCGTCCTGTTCATGTTTGCCGGTGATAGTTAAGCTTACCGGGATCTTCTTGTCTTTTTCCACATTTTCCTCCGATACCGAAGACGAACCCGTCAGTCATCTCTGCCTTTTCCCGTAGCAAGTTCATCCAGCATTTCAGTTATCATCTCCGTAGCATCACGCTCAGCTGCGGTGGACATGGCATTTATATATTTCTCACGGTCGTTGTTTACTGCATCCACTGCCTTTAAGAGGTTCTCCTCATTCAGGTTTTCCTCACGGAGCAGGTAACTGTATCCGCATTTCTCAAATGCTTCGGCATTAAGCACCTGATCGCCCCTGCTGCCTATAGAAAGAGGTATGAGGATATTGGGCTTCTTTAATGCCAGAAGCTCCGATACAGAGTTTGCTCCCGCTCTGGAGATAACTATATCTGCTGCGGCAAACATATCCTTAAGATCATCGCTTACATATTCATACTGGCGAAGTCCCTTTATATGATCGAATGCAGGATCGGTCTTTCCTTTACCGCAAATGTGGATCACCTGGAAGCTTTCGAGCAGCTTGGGCATAACCTTACGCACAGCTTCATTAACTCTCTGTGCACCGGTGGAGCCGCCCACTACCATAAGTACGGGCATACCGTTTGAAAAACCGTTGATCTCAAGTCCCTTTTCCCTGTCACCGGTAAACAGCTCTTTACGTAAAGGTGTACCGGTATGCACTGCCTTTCCTGCGGGAAGGTCTGCAAGTGTCTCTTCAAAGTTACAGCATATCTTGGCTGCTTTTTTGATACACAGCTTGTTTGCAAGTCCGGGAGTCATATCCGACTCATGTATCACTGTCGGTATGCCTCTCTTTTTTGCTGCATATACCACGGGTACGGCCACAAAGCCTCCCTTGGAAAATACTACATCGGGCTCCAATTCCTTTAACAGCTTCTTAGCCTGGAAATATCCTTTTATTACACGAAACGGATCAGTGAAGTTCTGCCAGCTGAAATATCTCCTGAGTTTTCCCGATGAGATACCGTAGTAAGGCACCTTCATACCCTCTATAAGACCTTTTTCTATGCCGTCCAGAGAGCCTATATAAGTGATGTCGTAATTCATTTCACGAAGCTTTTCAATAAGTGCCATATTGGGAGTTACGTGTCCGGCTGTTCCGCCGCCTGTAAGAACTATTTTCTTCATGGGATTCTCCTATTATCTAAGTTGCGACTCGATTGCCTTTGCGAGCTGGTCAGGACAGGATGTAGGCTTAAAACCGCACTTGATGCCCTTTAATCTATCGATCACTTCGTCTGCTCTCATGCCTTCCACAAGCTTTGCAACGCCCTGTGTATTTCCGTGGCATCCGCCTACAAACTGCACATCTTTAACTTTCTTTACTCCGTCCTCCTCATAGATATCAAATAATATCTTGGTTGAACATGTTCCTGTTGTTTTGTACTCGTACATAATATCATCCTCTCATTTTTATATACAGTCAAATGCTTCTTAATGCATCCGTCATTAAAGACATATGGTAAATGGTCCGTCATTAACAAGGGATACTTTCATGTCTGCTCCGAATTCACCTGTCTGCACATTTTTAACTTTATCTCTGCAATAATCCACGAAATAATTATACAGCTTTTCCGCCATATCGGGAGGTGCTGCCGGTGTAAAGCCGGGTCTGTTGGAGCTTGTATCGGCATACAGTGTAAACTGTGATACCAGTAAAAGCTCACCGTCCACCTGGGATATGGAAAGGTTTGTCTTTCCGTTCTCATCTTCAAATATGCGGAGCTTCAGCATCTTATCGGCGTATTTGCGGGCGGTCTCTTCATTGTCCTCCCTGCCTACGCCTATAAGCACCATATAGCCCTTGCCTATCTTCCCGGTCACGCGGCCGTCTATTGTGACGGAGGCTTCCGTCACACGTTGTATTATGAGTTTCATTTGCTTATTCCTCTCATGCTTTTGGTTGCACCTCATCCGTCGCCTTCGGCGACACCTTCCCCTAGTAGGGGAAAGCTTAAATAATCTCTGACAAAAACGATTCCCCATCAATATTTATCGGGAGACCAAAATAATCAAGTATTGTGGCGCCGATATCCGCGAATGAACTTCTTGTATCCAGGTTAACTCCGTGCTTTAAGTTCTTACCGTATATCACAAGCGGTATATATTCTCTGGAGTGGTCGGTTGACGGAGTTACCGGGTCACATCCGTGATCTGCTGTGATCATAAGTATATCATCATCGCGGAGCTTTTCAAGCATTTCCGGAAGCCTGCTGTCAAAATACGATAAAGCTTTTGCATACCCGGGTGCGTCATTTCTGTGTCCGTACTGCATATCAAAATCAACAAGGTTTGTAAACGAAAGTCCGTTAAAGTCCTTATCAAGGTTTTCCAAAGTCCTTTCGATACCTTCCTCATTATTTGCCGTACGTACAAATTCCGTGATACCTTTTTCCGCAAATATATCTATGATCTTACCTACAGAAAGCACATCAAACCCGTTGCCCGAAAGTACATCAAGCATGGTATCCCTGGGAGGTACCAATGAGAAATCATGGCGTCTGGAGGTTCTCTTATAGGGCCACTCACCCTCAAAAGGACGGGCTATGACTCTTCCCACACCCAGATCTCCCTGCAGCATTTCACGC